>JAPKEQ010000024.1 GCA_028821995.1 Alphaproteobacteria bacterium | reverse complement strand
AGTAAATGGCGCCGCCTTCAGATGATACTTTTTTAAGAGCAGAGGCATTAAGCTCTGGAATGATAGGAAGAGCGTTTGTCTGCCTTGTTGTGCCGCTTAGGTCAATGACTTTACAACCTGCCTTTACAGCAGATTCAATGGCAGTTTTAGCAGCTTCTTTTGGAAGGGCGCAAAAAACAAGCTCTACAGATGAAAAATCAAACCCTTGGACAGTTTTTACTTGGATCTCATCATTTTTGAATGGAATAAGTTCGCCTTCGCTTATTGTGCTGGCAAGAAGAGCAGGGTCACCTGCACAAATTGTGTGATCTTCAAGAAGGCGGATAAGTTCGCGGCCAATAAGGCCAGTTGCGCCAAGAATTGCAATTTTCATACGTGCCATAATATTAGGTTCCTTTACAGAGGTTCGTTAGGGTTTAAAAATTTTGCACCGTCTCCAGCAAAAAGTGCTGGAAGTCTCGGTATGTAGGTTTCAATCGCTTTTTCACTTTGGGCAAACTCATCAGCTGGGGCTTTGCGAAGCACATAGCCGCTCACCTCATGTTTATTGCCAGGGTGGCCAATGCCCATGCGAATCTTATGATAGTTTTTATCAGTCATATGTTGGTCGAGAGATTTAATGCCGTTGTGTCCAGCAGCGCCGCCGCCTTGTTTGAGCTTTATTTGACCAGGTTGAATATCCAGTTCGTCATAAATAACATAAACGTTTTCGGGCTTAATTTTAAAAAACTTGCAGGCCGGAGCTACACTCTCACCGCTCAGGTTCATAAAAGTATAGGGTTTGAGAAGAATAACATCTTCCCCATCAATAGAGCCTTTTACAAATTCGCCTTTGAACTTTTCTTTCCACATGCCAAAGCCAAAATGGCGATGGATATAATCCACCGCCATAAAGCCGACATTGTGTCTGGTATCTTTATACTTTTCGCCAGGGTTACCGAGTCCTACAATGAGTTTCATATGAGACGGTTCCTTTGCAAAAAATTTAAGACTTAGAGCTTTCATCAGCACCTTCAGCAGCTGCTTCAGTACCTTCTTCACCCTCTTCGCCTTCAGCTTCTTCAGCTTCGTCGTCCGCACCTTTAGTTGTACGTGTCGCAAGAATGTTAAGTACAGTGAATTCACGGTCTTCAGTCAGGCGAGAACCTTTAGGAAGGTCTTCCGCTGAAAGTTTCGCACTTTCACCAACTTTAAGGTCAGCAACAGAGATTTCGATGAAATCAGGGATACTGTCCGCACGACATAGAACTTCAATGTCGTTACGTAGGTAAGACATAACACCACCAGCTTTAATACCAGGAGATTCTTCTTCACCAATCGCTTTAATGCGGATTGATACACGTACTTCACGTGCAGGATCAAAGTCAGAAAAGTCAACGTGCGTTACTTTTTCACTTACTGGGTGGCGCTGAACGTCACGTGGTAGCACTTGCATGTCTTTACCATCAAGTTTAAGGCTTTGTGCAGTTGTAAAAAATTTACCTGCTTTCATTGCCATCATAAGGTCATAAGCCTTAACTTCAATGTTTAGAGTTTCCATAGAGGGGCCGTAAACAACAGCAGGCACCATGCCAGAGTTGCGGGCAGCGCGTGAGCTACCAGTTCCAAGAACTTTACGGGAGTTAGCTTCAATAATACGAGTCATCATCTTTACTTTCTGTTGATGCAGTTATCTCATAACAGTCTCTCTTTACGTATATAAACGCAAAAATTGCCTTATAAATAGACAGCTTAGTGTTGTTTGTCAAGGTTATCTTTAGGTTTGTCTGAGGTTTATGCGCTTTTTACGTGACAAATTTTCTCAGCTCTGTACCATCTTTAAGGAAGAAGTGCTCACTGTCTGAGCTTCATTTTCCAAACTTTACATCATGAATAAGTACAAAGTAAGGAACACGCTGAGATGCGTATTGAAACTGAAGTAAAACTGGATTTTAAAGACGTGTTGATTAGACCTAAGCGTTCAACACTTAACTCTAGAAGAGATGTAGACATTGAACGTGAGTTCAAAATGAAGCATTCAGGCCTCACATGGAGTGGCGTCCCTATTATTGCTGCCAACATGGATCATACGGGTACGTTTGAAATGGCAAAGGCGCTAGCAAAGTTTAATGTGCTCACAGCTATTCATAAGTTTTATAGCGTGCAGGAGTGGAAAGACTTTGCGGATAAAAATCCGGAAGTTCTGGAGCGCGTTTTTGTTTCGAGCGGGACGTCTGATAAAGATTTTGAACGTGTTTCCGAAATTCTGAAAGTGGCAGATTGCCCTAATATTTGTATTGATATCGCAAACGGCTATAGCCAACACCTTGTTGATTATGTGCGCCGTGTACGTGCAGCTTACCCTCATAAAGTGATTATGGCAGGTAACGTGGTAACAGGTGAAATGGTGGAAGAGCTTATTATTTGTGGCGCTGATATTGTAAAGGTTGGTATTGGTCCTGGAAGTGTGTGCACGACGCGCCGCCAGACAGGTTGTGGCTATCCTCAGCTGAGCGCTATTATTGAGTGTGCAGATGCGGCGCATGGCCTTAAAGGGCTTGTGTGCGGAGATGGCGGTTGTACTGTTCCTGGTGATGTGGCAAAAGCTTTTGCCGCAGGATCTGATTTTGTTATGTTGGGCGGTATGCTTTCTGGTCATGATGAAAGTAGCGGAGACGTGTTTGAGCATGAGGGCCGTCAGGTGAAACGTTACTATGGTATGAGCAGCGAAGAAGCTATGAAAAAACACATGGGTGGTGTTGCCTCCTACCGTTCATCTGAAGGAAAGAGTGTGAACGTGCCTTATAAAGGAGCTGTAGAGGGAACGATGCAGGATATTCTTGGTGGGGTGCGGAGTACTTGTACTTACGTGGGAGCGGAACGTCTGAAAGAGCTGACTAAGCGCACAACGTTTATTCGTGTGACTCAGCAAATTAATGATATTTTCACGCCTTATAATGCAGGTTAAATATCAGTAAAACTTAAAAAACACCTCATGCCACTTGACATGGGGTGTTTTTAACCTACATTCTGTATGCAAGATGCAAAGAAAGGTTATACTCATGCGCATTCTATTAACACTTAGTTTTTTAATGGCTTCAGCAGGAGCTTTCGCAATGGAGCCGATTGAAGGTTACCCTATTGAAGGCGATAGCATTGATACAGATCCTGTTATGGATATTATGAGTCTGAATGAAATTTCTCCGGCAGCAGGCCTGGGCAATAGCATTCAGCCTGGCCGCCCAAGAAGCAAAGAAGATGCAAAGTCTCTGTACTTTGACCTTAAATCTGTTTCAGGCGAAGGTGATTTCTAATGAGGCAAATTATTGCTATTGCCTTTGTTGCTCTTATGGCCTTTACGGTTATTGCTTGCGGTAAGCGCGCAGATATTCAACCGCCAGCAGATTATATTCAGCCCGAACGTTCATACTAGGGCTGTATGGCTGTAGTCTTCCAGGTTTTTGTTTAGACCTCACCCATGTATGAGTTATTTATTGATGCTTGGCTTGATGTTGTATAAAAATAAGAAAGCCTCCCCAATGGGAGGCTTTCTTGTTTCGTTTGTTGTGTTTAGCGTGCGATGTGGTGACGCATGAATACGGATGCGTCCTTGGCCATGTCATAGTGAGGGGTGGCTTCACCGCTTGCCCATTTATGGACGCTTTCTCCGACAACGCCGATATTTTTGCCAATAAGTTGGGCGCCCTTGGGGGTGATTTCCAAGAAGCCTTTCAGGGCCGCTTTAAAATGCTCTCCAAAGTTTTTTGGGCGCTCTTCCACGTAGGTGCAGTGGCCTTCAATCGTTGCGATAATGGCGCCATTGTTTGTTTTTGCCATGGTATGTGTTCCTTCCAAGACCAGAAAAAAGATAAAGATATATAGGTTTAAGGTCTATATAGAAGCGCAGAGTTTAGGTGTCAAGGGGTTAGGGTCTAAATTGTACCGTGTAGGCATCAATATTTTCAAGGTTTGGATTAAAGAAACGACAAACCCATGTACTTGTTTCTCCAGCACCAAGAGGGCTTTTTTCAACTTGAGCAACCCATTCATCAATAGCAACGCCTGATGCATTAAAGAGTGTGACACTGAGCTTTGGTACAGTGAGTGCCATGTCTTTACGGTTTGTGACTTTGCCTTTAAATGTAAGGACTGTCAGCTCTCCGTCTTTGGAAACGACACGTTCGACGGCACCAATCTGGAAGACATCGGATTGAACCACTTTGTTCTTTTCAGAAACATTGAAGCCAAAGGTTTTATAAAAGGCCGCTGTTTGTGGAATACTCTTTGTAAGAGGGACTTTAAGGGCAAAAAGAAGAGCGAATACGATAAGAACGGCACCAAAAATTGCACCTATTGATTTTAGGATCGCTTTTTTCTTGAGTCTTGTACGTCTTGAGTGAGCAGATTCAATTGGCTCATCTACAAGCGGGTTAGACGGAGGGAGTGGCGCTTGTGGAAACGGTTTTTGCTCTTCTGGCGCTGTAAGCGTTTCTTCTGGCGCATCTGTACCTGGTTCTGGAAAGACTTCTTCAGGTTCGCTTACAGCAAACCATTTATGCTTACATTTACCACAACGCACATCTCTCCCTTCGGGTGGGAAAGTGTCGGGGTTCACCTTAAATCGAGAACTACAGTTGGGGCACGTAATAATCATGACTCTTATGATACATCATTTTTGACCTTTAGGGATGCTTTTGGTAATTTTTTTTTGAGGTGTGGTATCCAAACCCTTGCACTTTTTTTCTCATGTGAATACACTGCGGGGATGGGGTATCTTTGAGTTCTTGAAGGTAATAATAACGATGCAAAGCGAGATGGCAATAAATGATTCAGTTGGATAATGTGACACTCGAATATGGAAAAAGCACACGTGTGCTTAATAATGTGTCTTTTCAGTTAGAAAGCGGATCGTTTCATTTTTTGACGGGTCCTTCTGGTGCCGGTAAAACCAGTATTTTTAAGCTTATGTACATGGACCTTCTCCCTTCAGAGGGGAACATAACTTTATTTGGTCGTAATACAAAAACTTTAGACCGAGACGAGATTTCTATGATGCGTCGTAAAATGGGTCTTGTTTTCCAAGATTCTAACCTTCTTCCGCATTTAAGTGTACGCGAAAATGTGGCTTTACCCCTCAGTTTGCACGGGCCATTAAAGGATGAACAAACTAAGTGTGTGAATGAAATTTTAGATTGGGTGGGCTTATCTCATCGTCTTAATGCTTGCCCAAGCACGCTTTCTGGCGGAGAAAAACAACGGGCAGCTATTGCGCGTGCTGTGGTTTCTCGCCCCAGATTTTTAATTGCGGATGAGCCAACGGGTAATGTTGATGATGAGATGGCGCGCCGTATTATGTATCTTTTCGCAGAATTAAATAAGCATGGCACAACGGTTCTTATCGCAACGCACGACGCATCTATTTTAAAAGCTTTCCCTTATCCACGCCTTTACCTGCGCGGTGGAAATGTTATTAAAAAAGTACCAGAACAAACAGTAAAAAGAACAGCGTAGGACTGCATTAATTTTATGATTTTTGGAACATTTGATGCTTCAGCAAGAAAAGCACTCTCTCTCAACAAAGACCGCGTGTTTCGTGCATTTACAATCCTTATTGTGATTCTTGGTTGGGTGTGCGGTATTGGAACTGCTGGGCTTGTAACCCTTGAAAATGTATATGGCGCTTGGCAACTGAAGCAACGCAGTCAGCTAACGCTTTATCTTTCAACTGATGTCACAAATAAAGAAATTGAAGAGCACGTTGTTGTACTTAGCTCTTATGAGGGTGTTGAGTCTTCAAAAGTATTAACAGATGTAGAGACGCGCGCCCTTCTTGAGCCTTACTTTGAAAATGCGCAAAATTTCCCTGTGCCCAAGGTTGTAGAATTTGATGTAACGCAAAGATTAAATCGCCTTCAGTTTGATGGCAAAGTTTTAGAGCTTTTCCCCACGGCCGAAATTGATGATGCGCGCTCTGTTTTGGAAAGTGTTGCACGAGCAGTAAGGGCAACGCAAGGGGTGACGCTTGCGCTTTCAGGCATTGTATTTGCTATCGTTGCGTTTGTTGTATCTCTTGTGGTGCGCGCAGGTGTGCGTGGTCAATCTAAAAGCCTAAAAATGCTGCAATATATGGGGGCAAGTGATAGTTTTTTAATTAGGCTTATTCTTAACCAAGTCTTTCTGCGGGCCTCTCTTGGGTGGGCATTTTCAACGGTTATTGTTGCCGTCACTTTATTGATGATGATGATTGGGCTTCCTGAGCTTGTGGCTTATATGCGCCCTTCTGTATGGATTGCAGCCGCTCTTGTGCCTGTAGGGCTTGTTATTGTTGCACTTGGCATGACCTACCATACAATGAAACATATGGTGAAATCATTTTGAATAGATGTTTAAAACCTCTCGCTTTTGGGGCACTGGTGCTTGTCTCTTTTTATGTGTTTGGTTTTTTATTGTTCGCAAGTCAGGCGTTTTTGCTGCCTTCACTGTCTCCAGAACTTGTAAAAAATGAAAAAAATCTGATTTTATTTACAGGGCAGCCTGAGCGTATTTATGCCCTTAGGGATGTGATTGGAGAAGGATTTTCCGGATCTGTTTTTTTAAGTGGTGTAAATCCAAAAGTTTCTGTGGAAGATATTCTGCCAAATGGTAGTGGTGATGCTTTTATTGTTATGGATTATGATGCCAAATCAACGAGGGAAAATGCAATAAATACAAAAAGTTGGCTTGATCCTGTGTTAGGGGGAAAGCCTTTTGTATTCATAACGAATCGCTATCATATGCCGCGCAGTTTACTTCTTCTTGAAAAGGAGGGGCTTGGTGATTTGGCTCAACCTTACCCTGTTTCTGGAGCCTTTAAGCCGCTGAGGTGGTGGCGTGAATATCACAAATGGTTATGGGTCTGTGTGGATTCTTATGTCCATTTGTCTGAAAAAATAGGCAAAATCGGCTTGAATCATGCATCATAAGAAGTTGAAGAACCCAAAAAGGTACATAAGCAGATGAAAGGAATCTTAAAAGTGAGTTTGCGCCTAGCAATTCTTGGAAGTGCCGTAGGGCTTATTGTGTTTACAGCCTGCACACTAACGCAAAAGAGCGATTCTCTTTCTTTTGGTATGTCTAACCGTATTGCTGAAATGCCAGCGCCAGAACAACCAGATGTGGCGGCGGCAGGTGCGTACCTTAAAGCACGTATTGCTGAATCTCGCGGAGACCTAGAGGCGGCAGCTAGGTTTTATAAGCAAAGTGCAAGTATCACTTCAAAAGATTTAGCTCTCAATGAAGCTGCATTTACAACGCTTCTTGCAAACGGTGATATTGGCGACGCGCTCTCTATTCTAAAATCTATGGACGGCGTACAAGAGATTCCGCCACTGGGGCATATTCTTCTTGCAAGTGAAGCGGTTAAGCTTGGAAATTACAATAAGGCTCGCATTCATGTTGATAAAGCAACGGAAACATCACCGCGACTTTTACATTTTAAACTCATGAGCTCTTACCTTGATTTTGCGGAAGGTAAAAAAGTTTCAGAAATTCAAGTGGATCTGGCTGGTTTTAAACAGCATGAAGTTCTGCTTCCTCAAAAGCTTTTCCATATGGGACGTATTTATGAGCGTTCTAGTGATGTTGAAAATGCACGCGAAGCTTATATCGCTTCTCTTGCGCAGGATGCTTCTTCTCTTTTTACAATCCTCAGGCTTGGTTCTGTCCTTGAGCGTGGGGGAGATAAAGAAACGGCAATGGAAATGTATCATCAGTTTAACTTGAACAATCCAGATAGTGTTTTGCTTGATTATACAATGAGACGATTAGATAGAGGCGAAAGCCCAGAGCTTCTTGAAAATACGCTGAGCTCTGATATTGCAGATGTTCTCTTTAGTTTTGCTACGCTTATGGTTTCTCAAGGTATGGACCTTGCTGGGCGCCAACTTATGCATATGGCCGATTACCTTGATCCGCAATACCCATTCACAGATTTTTACCTTGGTATTGTTGAAGAGCAATCAGGGCGCCCTGAAAAGGCTATTGGGTATTATAAGCGTATTAACAGTGGTGAAAGAGCTTACCTTGCTGCTCAAGTTCGTATTGCGGAGGCAAAATTTTCTCGCAAGGAAAAGGGGGACGCTGTAAAAATGCTTCTTACGCTTACACAGGAGCGCCCAGAGCTTCCGCTTGTAACGCGTGCCCTTGCTGAGATGTATTATGATATGAATGAGTACCCTAAAGCGATTGAACAGTTTGCAAAGCTTCTTGGCGACCTTGAAGAGCCAAACCGCCATCACGCTGTGCTTTACTTTGCACGGGGTGCGAGTTTGGAGCGCTTGGGCAAATTTGATGAAGCGGCTGTTGATCTGCAAAAAGCCATTTCGCTTGAGCCGAACAACCCTATGGCACTTAACTACCTAGGCTACATGTGGGTAAACCAAAACAAGAACATTACAGAAGCCTTTGATTACATCAAAAAAGCGGTTCTTTTAAAGCCGAATGACGGTTCTATTATTGATAGTCTTGGCTGGGCGTATTTCCGTATGGGAGAGTATAAAAAAGCTGTCGGGTTTTTGGAACGTGCTGTTGAATTAGAACCAACGGATGCAACAATTAATGCGCACCTTGGTGATGTTTATGAAAAGCTTGAACGTAAACCAGAAGCACGCCTGCAGTGGGAGAGAGCACTTAGCTTCGATCCAGATTCAGCAGAAGAAAAAGCGCGCCTTCGCGGTAAGATCAATGGAACAGAAACTGCGGATTCTCTACATTAATCCCTAAAAGATACAAAAAATGTACTATTTAAAGGGTCAAAATATTGACCCTTTCTTGTTTGTGCGTCAGAGTACTGTTCAAATAAAAGTTTTAAAAAGGATGATGATATGAGCACATTTACGCTACCTAGCCTTCCCTATGCTTACGATGCATTGGATGCGGTAATTGACGCAAAAACAATGGAAACACACCACTCTAAGCACCACCAAGCTTACGTGGATAAGCTAAATGGAGAAGTTGCAGCTGATAGTAACCTTCAAGGCAAGGCACTCGGCGATATCATTGCAAATATTTCAAAATACAGCGCAGGTACACGTAACAATGGTGGCGGCCATTGGAACCACAGCTTCTTCTGGAACCTGATGACAGCACCAGGTACAGGCGGTACACCTTCTGGACCGCTTGCAGCAGCAATTGATAAAGCTTTTGGTAGCTTTGATGTGATGAAAGAGAAATTTAATGCAGCTGGCGTTGGTCAGTTTGGTTCTGGTTGGGCATGGATTATTGTAAAAGACGGCAAGCTTGAAATTGTAAGCACGCCTAATCAAGATAATCCTCTTATGGATGTAGCTTCTGTTAAAGGCACGCCAATTCTTGGAAACGATGTATGGGAACATGCTTATTATCTTAAGTATCAAAACCGTCGCCCTGATTACCTAAACGCATGGTGGGACGTTGTGAACTGGGACGTTGTCTCTAAGCACTACGAAGCCGCTCTTTAGGCATATAAAAGCGTTTTGCAACGCACTAAAAACCCTCCAGTCGGAGGGTTTTTAGTGCGCTATTCTTTTAAACTTGTGGAAACGAGGGCAAATTTTTGAGTGCCTACTTTAAGCATAAAAATATGTTCTTGCGGAAGGGCTGTCTTTAGAATTTTACTAATAGTTTTATCCGGCGCTGTAATAAGCAGATAGTCAGCATTTTTTTGCTTAAGGTATGGCAAAAAGCCTTTGCGCGGTGTTTCTGTTGCCCATTCTCTTGCGTTAAAGTATTGCGTTTTTCCCGCGCTTTTCATAAAAATCCAACTGCCATAGGTATGGGCATTGTCTTTATCCCAGATAGCGATATTTTTAGCTTCAGTTTTGCTGAGGGCGCTTGCTATATCTTCTTCTTTTATAATTTCACTTTGCTGCGTGTAAGGTAAATAAAAAATTTGAAGAACAAAGGTGATGCCAATGAGAGCGCCGCCCCATCCCCAAGGATTATTATAGGTTGTTTTTGCATATGTAGAGTGGCTATAAGCACTGACTGCAAATTGCCAAAACGGAATAAGGATTATAAACCCTAAAATGCTTCCTGTTACAGGCAAGCCTACTATGAATAACCCAAACCAAAGACAGGTATAAGCTGTAACAATTGCGAGGCTGGAAGGTTTTGGAATGTTGCGGACAAGGCTTGCAATGTTCCATAGAAGCAAAAGGCTTCCCATAATAATTATGAGGGTCAGCGCCTCAATAGAGGGGGTGTAAAAACTTTGCCATTCCCATGGCCATACACCGCTTACAAATTGTCTGTTTATGCTCATGCCAAGGCCAGAAACAAGAAGAATTAACACGGTGCTTTTTAAGCACCCTGCACGCGTTGTTTTAGGTTCTTTTAGGCTGCGCATAATCCAAAAAATACTAAGAACGGTAATATAAAATATACCATCAGGAGCGCTAAGGGCAAGCAAGGCCCCAGCAAAGGCGGTAAGGCCTGCTTGTCCTTTAAAGGGAAGTCTGCCTTCTTTTAAAAGCGGCGCGCTTATGGATAGCAAGGCGCAACCTGCAATAATATCTGGCTGAATACTGAGCAAGGTTTTTATGGATATGAGCGGGCTGAGTGCAAAAAAGCTAAATGCAAGGCCGCCTGTGACGACAGCCACGTTACTCCACCTGATGCGTAGGTCACAAAGCCTTACCATGCTAATAAGTGCAAGGATACAAAGGGTGAAATTTAGAGTGAGTGCAAACTGTTCAAATTTAAAGCGCCCTGCCATATCGTGGAAAAGCGGCATAATATACCAGGCCGGTGGGTGTTGAAGTACGGCGCTTTGCCAAAGCGGAATGTCATAAGCTTCAGGCAGTGCATGTCCAGGTGTTTGAATAAGGCTTGGCACCATCCAGTACTGCCATTCGCTTGAAGATGTTTGAATATCATTAGATATCATAGCAAGGGTTGGGAAGAGTGCTGCTGTCAGCAAAAGAAAGAGCGTGCGGTTCATTTCTTTGGCTTCTGGGATAGCGGCAAGTCCGCGCCTGCATGTAACCAGTAAAATAAGAGCGAGAAAAATAAAACTACCAAAGGTGTGCGCAATAGGAATACCACTATAAACCATAGGCACAGACATAAGCATGTATACGCCAGCCCCAGCAAGAATGGTTGAAAGTGGTGTTGTCAGTGCCACATCCACAGTTCTGCCACGTTTTAAAATAGCCATCCCCATGAGGTGATAGCCATAACATACGCAAATTATAAGCCCAAACAGGCTAAGTGAATCTATGGTTTGTGCGTCTAACATAGCTTCATTATAGCGGTGCAAGCAATAATTGTCAGTTTTTCAGGGGGTATCCTTACTGCGTGTCCTATAAATCTTCATAGTGCCATGTGGCGGACTTATCAAAGTTTGCTTTTGGCAAACCAAGTATTCCGTTTTCATGTGGTTCTTATCTGAACCCTTTTACCCCTGGGGAGGGGCTTTATATGATGCGTACCCCCGTTTGCCGCATCTGTTTTCTATGGCAAGGAGAATTGTCATGACCACCACCGAAACCAACACTCCCGACGTCTCGATCCGTCTGCCCCGCAAAGCACTGGCGCAAAACGCGCTGGCTGTCGAGGGACAAATGGAAAAATTTGTTCGCAAGTCCGTGACTGAGGCGGGTGCCGACGAAGTGCGTCTGCCGTCCGATATCGGGCAGTGGATGGATGTTCCGACCACCATTGACTACGAAGTTGACGGTGAAACGGTTTCGGCAGTTGTCGTTACCGATGGCGAACCGCTGGAACGTGCTGTCTCCGTTGAGCGTACGAACCGTGAGGTCGTCGCTGCTCGCCAGGCTGAGGCGAAAGCCAAATCCGAAGAGCAGTCCAAGCCAAAACCGCAGCCGGCACGCAAGCCGAAAGCGCAGGGTCCGAAGAAGTATTGGGCCACGAACGAGGACCAGTTCAACTGCAAAGGCGTCATTTGGGGGGATTTCCCTGCCAAACGCGCCGAGCAAGCTGCAGTGATTGCCAAAGCGGCGATTGCAGAAGGTGCCAAGATCATCGTCATGCCCAAAAACATGAACGATGTGGCCGAGGCTGCTATGGCTGAAGCTGGCGTCAAATCCGCAGGAGTTGGCGGCGATCTCGTATGGGAATGCCACCGCAACTGGGAAGCGCAAAACCCCTTCCAAAAGAAGGGCGGAAAGCGCGGCGGTGAAAACCGCCCGCAGCGTAAGCCTTCTGGCTATGTCCAGCCCGGCACGGGCCGGTCTGCCAACCGCTTTGCAGGCATGACGCCTGCACAGGCCAAAGAAGCTCTTGCCAAAGGTAAGGTTTAATCGAAATGGGAGTGGGCGTTGCATTAGCAGCGCCCATTTCACTTGTTGTAAGCAAGCAAAAGCCGCCTCATATGAGACGGCTTTTATTGGTCGATTGGAATTTACTTGGCTTTTTCAGCGTCGATCCAGCTACGCAGATTGTTCATACGCTCGCGCATGTTGGGGGTGACCAACAGGGCTGGAAAAAATGTGCCACTTTTGCGAAAATTGCGTTCGCGATCGCGAACTTTTTCTGCAAATTCGGCTTGTTGTGGGACGGCATCAAAAGGTTTGTTGGTCATGAATGACTCCTAAGGGTTGAGAAAAAGAGAAAAAAGATGTAAAAGTCGAATACATAAGTACAGCGAACTGCTGATATTGTCAATAAAGAGTAGATAGATTAAAAATGCCTGTTTTAAATATTGTTATTGCCCCCCACCCCGTTTTAAAAACCATGTGCATGCCTGTAGAGACCGTAACAGATGAGATACGCACCCTTATGGATAATATGATAGAGACCATGTATAACGCAGGCGGTGTTGGTCTTGCAGCCCCTCAGGTGGGTGAGACAATGCGTCTATTTGTTGCCGATATTGGTGAAGAAGATGAAGATGGTAAAATCAAACAAGGCACGCCTTATAAGTTTGTGAACCCTGAAATTCTAGAAATGAGCGACGATCTATTTGTTTATGATGAGGGCTGCCTGAGCATTCCTGGTTTTTACGAAGAGCGTGAGCGCCCAAATACAATTAAGCTTAAATATCTTGATGAAACAGGCGCTGAAAAGACAGAAAAATTTTCGGGTCTTATGAGTTTTTGCATTCAACACGAAATTGAGCATTTGGATGGTATTCTATTTACAGACCACGTATCTCGCCTTAAGCGTGAGCGTGTGATGAAGAAGCTGATGAAAGAGAAAAAGCAGGGCGTAGAGCACTATCACGTACATGGTGAGCACTGTAATCATTAATAAAAGCTTACGCTTGATAGATCTGTTTTGCCTTAAATCTATTTAGAGGGTTCATTAAAGAGTTGAGTAAGGAAAAAATGATGACAAACAAAAAAATCGTATTTATGGGGTCCCCTGCCTTCGCAGTGCCAGCTCTTAAGGCTTTAATTGAGGCTGCTGATATTGATGTTGTTGGCGTGTTTAGCCAGCCACCAAAGCCCGCAGGGCGTGGCCACAAGGAAACGGTAACACCTATTCATGCCCTTGCTGATGATTATGGGATCCCTGTTTTTACGCCCAAACGTTTCCGTGAAGAGGCGCAGGCTGAATTAAAAAAATTAAACCCTGATGTGGTTTGTGTTGCAGCGTACGGGCTTCTTTTGCCGGAGGTTGTTGTAAACGGTTATACCTGCTTAAACATTCACCCGTCTGATCTGCCCCGTTGGCGCGGAGCAAATCCGCTTGGGTTTACTGTACTTGAGGGAGACTTAAAAACAGCACTTTGTATTATGCATATGGATAAGGGCATGGATACGGGCGCTGTGTATTTGCGTGAGTACTATGATATGCCCGCTAATATCACCACAGGAAAGCTCCATGATTGGATGTCTAAGGAAGGCGCAAAGCATCTTCTTGAAGTGGTGCGTCATATAGAGACATTAGAGGCTGTTCCACAAATGGAAGATGGTGCGACTTATGCCAGTAAATGGAGCCGTGAAGATATTAATATGATTCGTGAACTTGATATTCGTAAACTTACGGCAGAAAAGTTTTGCCAACGTGTACGCGGTCTTTCTCCTTGGCCTGCTGCACAAATGAGTATTCAGGGCGAGACAGTAAAAATTCTTATGGCAGAGCCTGTAAAGGGGGAAGCTAAGGCTGGTACTGTGCTCAGTACAGATAAAGAAAACGGTTTTGTTGTTGCAGCCACAGAAGGTGCTGTGCGCATGATAACTCTGCAACGTGCAGGTAAAAAAGCTGTAAGCGCTACGGATTTTCTGAATGGTTTTGCTGTTGAAGTAGGGGACATTGTGTGAAGCGTCTCAAACTCACCTTAGAATATGATGGTACTGCTTTTTATGGCTACCAGCGCCAAACTAATCCGCCTGTAAGAACGGTGCAGGGGACGCTTGAGGATTCACTCAAAAAAATACTTTCTGTAGAAGAGCTTAAAACGGCTGTATGTGGCCGCACAGATAGAGGTGTGCATTCTCTTGGGAATGTGATGCACCTAGATGTAGAAGACGACGTGGATACCTATAAACTTATGGGCGGACTTAACCATTTATGCAAACCTGGCCTTGCTGTTGTAAGTATTGATGAGGTGGATGAAGATTTTCATGCGCGTGCGAGCTGTTATGAACGTGAGTATGTTTATAAAATGCATACAAGGAGACAGCCTTCCCCTGTGAGAGAAGGGCGTGTTGCTCATGTGGTTTATAAAGTAGATTTTAATGTGATGAAAAAAGCTGCTGAAAGTTTGCTTGGGGAGCATGATTTTAGTGCTTTTCGCGCAGCAAGGTGTGAATCTTCAACACCTATGTGCAACCTCACAAAGCTTGAATTGACAAAAGTGGATGATGAAATTCATGTGCGAATCGCAGGGAATCATTTTCTCTATAACATGGTGCGCATTATATGTGGCACACTTGTAGATATTGGCCGCGGGGAGCTTCCTGCAGGTGCTATGGATGAAATTTTAGCGAGCAAAGATCGCCGAAAAGCAGGTATTACGCTATTGCCAGCAGGTTTGTATTTTGTAGAAGCAAAATACCGCTGAAGCCATTAAACTAGCTTCTAGAATGTTGTCATAAATTATGAAACTTCTGAAGTTTCTTCCTTATCAAGCCCAGAAAGGTTACGGATACGTTCGTTTGCGCTTTGCGCTGTGATGTAGCTCTCATCAAATACAAATTTTAGCTTTGGAATGTATTTAATACGTAGGCGGCCAAGTGCTTTTTGGTAAAGGTACGCGTCGCTATTAAGGGCTTTAATGACATCAGCATGATCTACAGAAGAATTAAGCGTGCTCACGTAAACCGTTGCATTTCTAAGGTTCGGCGCAACGTCAATGCCCGTAACAGATACCATGGCTTTGGTCACAATTTGGTTACCGCTGTCATTGCGTGTAAGAGCTGTTGCAATTTCAGCTTTCATAAGTTCGTTAACACGGACTTGGCGATCTGTTTGTGGCTTCATAAACTTTAAATCCTTTAGCTATTTGTCCTTTATATATAGTGAAATGTATACCTTATGCAAGGGCGGACATGAAAAAAGAGGCAAACAGGCTTATTTTTTGCCAATAAATTTAGAAAAAAGTGAAGCTTTCCCCTTGCATTAAAAAGAAAACCCTCCTATATTCCCCGTTGTGAATGGAGAGCTTCTCTCCTCAGCCGCCTTCCGCGGCACTCGCATCCGACAATGTTGGTGGAAAGTTTGGGAAGGCGTAACGCCTTATTTTTTTGCGATTTATCGCTTTTAGTTGAGGCAAGTAAAACGAAATTATATTAATAATTGGAGTATAACGGACGTGACGTTAAAACCAGTTGAGAAGAAAATTTGGGATATGATCGCCCCTGATATTGAGGCGATGGATTTGCGTTTGGTGCGCGTTCAATTGAGCGGCAGTGAATTCAAAAGCCTTCTTCAAATTATGATCGAACCTCTTGAGTGCACGGCGCAGAACCGTGTATCAGTGCATGTGGATGAATGTGCCTCTGTGTCTCGCACGGTATCTGTTATTTTGGATGTTGAAGATCCGATTAGTACAGCGTATGAGCTAGAAGTAAGTTCTACAGGCGTAGAGCGCCCGCTCGTACTCAAAGAAGATTTTGACATGTATAAAGGTGACCGCATTAAAACAGCGCTTGTTGAAGCTGTTGATGGTCGTAAAACATTTTTTGGCATTTTGGAAGGCCTGGACGGTGACACAATCACCGTAACCGAAGAAGGCAAAGGAGATAAAATCTCTTTTGACTATACCAATGTACATAAAGCGCAAGTTGCTCTTTCTAAGGAGCAGTTTGCAAACCTCATGAAACCCTTAACCGAAAAAGGAAATAAGTAATGGCACTAGAACTCATTCAGGTGGCTGATGCGGTAGCACGCGAGAAGAACATTGATAAACAGATGATTTTGGACGCAATGCAAGACGCGATTCAAATGGCTGCGCGCCGTAAGCATGGCCAGCATCTTGATATTCGTGCCAAGCTTGACTCTGTAACGGGCGACGTTGCACTGCGTAAAGTACGTACAGTTGTTCAGCGTGTTATGGAATATGTAAGCGAGGATGAAATTCGTCTTGCAATCCGTGAAAACCGTGAGCCTGAAATGCGTCTTGCTATTGATAGAAAATCAGGCAAACCAATTGATGCGAACGATATTCAAATTACAGAAGCTGCGGCTCAAGCTGTTAAAGCAGGCGCTGTTATTGGCGACGAACTTTCAGAAGACATGCCGCCAATGGACTTTGGCCGTATTGCAGCACAAGTTGCAAAGCAGGTTATTTTCCAAAAGGTACGTGATGCTGAGCGCGAAAAGCAATATGAAGAATTTAAAGACCGCCAAGGCGAAATCATCAGTGGTATTGTAAAGCGTACAGATCACCGTGGTATCCTTGTTGACCTTGGTCGCGGTGAAGCTTTCCTACCCCGTGAAGAAATGATCCCACGTGAATCTTTCCGCCAAAACGACCGTGTGCGTGCTTATATCTATAAGGTTGAGCAAAACCCACGCGGTGCTCAAGTCTTTATCTCTCGTTCACACCCAATGTTCATGAAGGCCCTTTTCAATGAGGAAGTGCCTGAAATTGCAAACGGTATGATTGAAGTTGTAAACGTAGCCCGTGATCCTGGTTTCCGTGCAAAGATTGCTGTAAAATCACACGATCATAATATGGACCCTGTTGGTGCATGTGTAGGTATCCGTGGTGTACGTGTACAAGCCGTTACAAACGAGCTACAAGGTGAGCGCATTGATATTATTCAGTGGAGCCCAGATCCAGCTCAATTCCTAGTGCAATCTCTTTCTCCTGCGGAAGTGAGCAAGGTTGTTCTTGATGAAGATGAAAACCGTATTGAGGTTGTTGTGCCAGAAGATAAGCTGAGTCTTGCTATTGGCCGCCGCGGACAAAACGTACGCCTTGCGTCTATCCTTACAGGTTGGGACATTGACATTATGACAGAACAAGAAGAGTCTGAGCGTCGTGCGAAGGAAACAAAATCAATCACTGAAAGCTTTGCTAAGCGTTTGGATGTTGATGAAAACATCTCGCAAATCCTTATGTCAGAAGGCTTTAGAAGTGCAGATGAGCTTCTCCTTGTATCAGTTGATGAACTTGCAGCTATTGAAGGTTTTGATGCTGGCGTTGCTGAAGAACTTCAGCGCCGTGCGCAAGCTTCTGTAGATACACTTAAAGCTGAAATGGATAAAAAAGGCGTTGAGTCTGATCTATCTGAGCTTGCTGGTATGTCTCCAGACATTCTTCAAGCCCTTGTAGAAAATGATATTACAACGCGTGATGGCTTTGCCGAGCTTG
>JAPKEQ010000107.1 GCA_028821995.1 Alphaproteobacteria bacterium | reverse complement strand
AAACCCCCTCGGAACAAGGGGGTTTCAATCTTTTTGGGCCCTAAAAACACCCCAATACACACATAATCCTATTATTTCTCTATATTTTCTGCCATTATCGTATGTAAGGTATTGTTTTTATGTATGTAAACATACTGTATTCATACTGCACTTGCATTGTGCTCATACTGTACCAATACTCCTTTTATGAGAATTATTTGAGAATAGTTAATGCCAAAGATACGAATAGATAATGAGAATGTGAAGAGACTCTCCACTGATAAGACGCTGGAGAAGTTCCTTGATGATGGCCCAAGCACAGGTAAATCACCCCGCATTCCGGGTTTTGGTGTCCGTGTAACAAGCAAGGGCGTTAAAACATTCTTCTATGATTACACCTTTCAAGGGCGCCGCCGGCAGTACTCATTGGGTCAGTTCCCCGGCACAAGCGCATCAGAAGCCCGTAAGAGAGCTTCCCAAGCACGTTTAGATGTACAGAACATGTCAGACCCTCAAGCTGCTGTAGAGGAGCGCAGGGAGGGTATGACGGTTACAATGATGTGTAAGCGTTATATAGAAGAACATTTGTTTGGCCTGCCAGTGGGTGAGATTGAGAAACGTGTAGACATGAACGGCCAAGACCTGTTCACCCTGCGCCCTAAGCAAATTGAATTCATCATGGAAAACGTGGGCTACAATCTTTCCTACAAATCTATCTATGACCAAATCAGACAGATTCGCAGCTATGTGCTGCCTGAGCTTGGCCTTATGCTGGTCTCAGAGGTGAGGGGCGTGCATATTAAAGCTGCCCTTAAGAGGCTTTACAAAACACCAGTGCAGGCCAACCGCTTACTGGCCACTCTCTCAAAGATGTTTAACCTGTCTATTGAATGGGAAGTGAGAGACAACAACCCATGCGCCACGGCAAAGAAGAACAAGGAAACCTCCCGCGCTGCATACTTCTCAGAAGATCAAATGTCAGACTTGGTAGGCGTGCTCAACAGTTACGAGAATCACCCACAGTATAGCGCGGCTGTATCTGTTGTACGTGTAGCTATGTTCACAGGCTCAAGGTTTGGTGAGATTGTTAAAGCTGAGGTGAAACACTTCCATGAGGATAGCTCAGGCCTCATGATGTGGCACAAGCCGTCAAGCAACACCAAACAGGGTACAGATGAACGCGTGCCCGTATCAGATAGCGTAAAGCAAGTGGTAAAAGAGCGTATTGCTTACGCTAAGTTTAAACGTACAAAATATTTGTTTCCTAGCCCAATAGATAAAAACAAGCCCCTCAGCAGTATTAAAAAATCATGGAAAACCTTCATGAATGAGGCAGGCGTATCAGGCGTAAACTTGCACGATATTCGCCGTACCTTTGGGACATACCTGCTTAAGGCAGAGGGCAAGGACAAGCTCTTTGCTATCTCTAAAATGCTGGGCCATAAAAGCATTAAGACCACTCAGATATATCTAGGCGTAGAACCAGAGACCCTAAGGCCTACAGCAAACATCATGGAAGGTGTGATAAACGACATTGCAGATACAAAAAAGGTTGACGGTAAGGAGTAACCCTCATACTATCAGCCCACTTACACATTACTCCGATTATGTGTAAGTAACAAAAAGGCCTCCGTGTGAGGCCTTTTTCTATGTCTACCGCTCAGACTTCTCTTTATACATATTCTTATCCGCATGAGAGAGCAGCTCTTCTGCCGTGCCCGCATCATTAGGATAATGTGCATGGCCTACAGAGGCCGTCACCATCAAAGGCTCTTCAATACCCACCACATGGATATGCTCTGCAATCACTTCTTTAATATGCGCCGCTACATTCTCAACTGGCTCAGTAAACTTGTAAAAGAACAGACTGAATTCATCCCCGCCTATACGGGTCATCTCGGCTTCATGGCCGTAGTTATCGCACAGACGCTCACCAATTTTATTAAGAACCGCATCACCTGTGGCATGTCCATGCGTATCATTGATAGGCTTAAATTTGTTTAAATCAACAAAGAACAGCATGCCGCTGCCAGCCTTACCCATGCGCTTATCAAGCTTTGTGAGGTACCTCAACCTGTTTTGCAGCCCTGTTATAGGGTCATGGTTTGTTACATTTTGGCTGTAATTGTCTTTTATTCTTTTGTAGGTGGCCTCTTTATAGGTGCGCGTATCATCTTTAATATTTTTCAGTGTTGTGAGCTTAATGCCGAGGGCTTCTGCAGCCAGCTCTTCATTCTTTTCAAAATGTATAAGCGAAGCCCGTACATGATCTTTGGCATCATCCATGAGGGCTTTTATTTTTGCAGGAATTTTGCGTATATCTTTAGCTTTCCTATAGTGGCCATAGGTAGAAACAATTGCCCCAGCAAAGATGAAGCCCGCAGAAATAGTAAGATGCCAAGTTAGCTGCAATGAGGTCTCTAAAACGCCTAATTTTTCTAAAGCCTTTTCAAGAAGGAAGGTAATCAGAGGTACAAAAGCTGTCAGAGCAAGAAATAGCTCACTCTTTAAATAGCGGGCTGCTACAAAATAGTTGTAAATCGTCATGGCCTCAATGGTCACGCCAAACAAGAAACCAACCAGAATAATATTCAGATTAAAGAAGTCGTCAAATTCAGGCATAAAACTAATTGGAATATTATAGTTAAACACCTCCTCATACAGCGCAAAACCAAACACAAAGAAAAGGAATGCAACCGTCGTTACAAAGTTAACATAAGCCGTAACCCTGACTCTTTCCCTAAAAGAGCCGGCTTCATTATTGGTCTCATGTGTTTCAGCGGTAAACGTTCTGGCCATAAGAAGGAATATATTAAGAGCAAGCAAGCCAACCACGGCATGAATAGAAGTTGTCTCCATATAATAAAAAGCCACAGCACAGCCTGAGAAAACTAAAACCGCAGCAGGAATATCCTCTCTTCTGGGTATGCGGTTAAAGTAAAATAGCCCAACAACCAGTGCAAAGATGAAGTTTAACCGAGCTATAAGCGTGGCTTCTGTGGCGCTAACGTATGAAACCAGGCATATATAAACAACATTCTGCAAAAGGGTTAACAGGCTATATAAAATTGTCTTTGGTTTCTTGAGGGTCTCTATACCTAAAGGCCCTGATCCCGCAATCATAAACAAAGAAAAGCTGGCCCCAACAAACAAGAATGAGACCAAAACAATTGGGTGCATATCAGCAGAGCTAGAGAATTTTGCAAAAACGTTAAATATAGCCCAAGAAAAAACAGTTAAAAGGGCAGCTCTTAAACCAATTTTAGACATTGAGAACTCCCTCCTTAATGAGCGCCCCAATCAGGAAAAATAAAAAAACTAAAAATGAGAATGAGAAACAGAAATAGTAAACAGCACTCTCAAGCTTGTCGCTGAAACGCCTTGATGTACTGACTCTCTTATTCTTGCCCTTGTAGCTCTGCTTCTTTTTACGTCTGTTTCCTAGCTCTCGGCGCTCAACGGGTTTATTACCCTTGTCCCAGTCCCAAGCGTTCCAGTTATAAATGCCGTCGCGGCGCTCAATACCGTCCCAAATATCGCCCGTAAAATTACGGTATTCTTTGGGTGTCATGTACTTAGGGTCAATAGAATCACCGTGATGGCGAAGGCTTAGCTTTCTACGGCCCTGACGCTCAGCACTATCATCGTAGCGGTTATCATCTGCCCCCTCTGGCGCTTCCATAATGTTTATGGTCGCATCACCAGCCACAGCAACTTTATTATCATGCTGGTTAATTTGCGTCTGTTTGGCGCGGGGCTTGGTCTTACCCTTCATAGATTCTTTCAGAATCTCTTTATCTTTGGTCACGCCTTAATCTCCATGCCAATGGTCACATGTATAAGTTCATCATCTTCAAACAGCTCTGCAATGTCACAACCTATAACCTTGTGGGCCTTTAACCATGCATTTACGGCTTCACTGTGCCCTTTAGGTATAAACCCGATTTGCTGAAATTTACCTTCTATTTCTGCAAGTATTTTCACAGCGTTTTTGTCA
>JAPKEQ010000106.1 GCA_028821995.1 Alphaproteobacteria bacterium | reverse complement strand
AATGTGCGAGCAATATCGGAGTCAGAGTTTACATCGCAAGGTAGGATAACGCTGCTGCCAATTGACTCCGCGAGCGGTTTGACGCGGCGTTCTAGTGCCTCACCAACATATGTAAAGGCAAGCTCTGCGCCTTGTGCGTGGGCTTGCTTGGCAATCCCCCATGCGAGTGATCTTTCATTGGCTACGCCCATAATGAGGCCGCGTTTTCCTTTAAGTAGCATGCTTTTTCTCCTGCTGAATCTTAATAAACTTTAGAGCTTTTTATCATACCCCTTTAAATAAATCCATAAAACACGTTATGCGCATGCCAGCTATAAGGTTTGTTTTGTTTGTGCGCCTTTCCATAACTTATACATATAGGGAAATGTACGGGAGGACATACATGTTAGATCAAACAACAATTCCATCATCTATAGATGATATTAATGATATGGCTCACAAAGGTGCTAGCATTCATGAGGTTGTTGATGAACTTAAAGTTTATCCTGAAGAGGAAGAGCCTGTGCTTATTATCATTGGCGGGCGTTCTGGCTGTGGCAAAAGCACGACTGCTAAGAGGCTCGCAAATGATATGGGGGCTATAAATCTTTCAGCAGATGCGCGCCGTAAGGCTTTGTTTGGCTGTGATGTGCATGAAAAACTAGATGCTCAGTATTATGTAATGCCCCCAAAAGATGAGCATGGAAATGCTCTGGAAGGCTCTCCAGACTATGTGCAGGAGCACCGTGAAAATTTCCATGATGAAATTGAACAGATTCTTTATTCAGGTAAAAGCGTTGTTGTGGATATGCCTTCTACTAACTATTTAAGCCGAAAAGAGTTTGAAGATATTGCAGAGAATTGTGGTGCTAAGTTTAGTGGGATATTTTTAGATGTACCACGAGATGTGGCTGAAAGCCGCATTGTTGAAAGGACTGAAGCCGGGCCAGATGCGAGCGATATGACAGCTCATATCTTTAATAAAATTGAAGATCGTAACGACAGAATTCTTATAGACCGCAATAAGGAAGCCATTGAACGCGGACGAGAACCTAAGGATGACCTTATACATCCAAGCACAGATGAAGCGTCTTGGACTATGATTGACGGGACAATGCGCCCGCAAGATGTCTATGGGCAAGTTATAGCAAACATTGAAATGCAGCTTGAGAGGGAGCTTGTGCCAACACCTGAAATGGATGAGCTTGAACGCGCTTAGTGTTATAATGCTTAAAACAGAATAAAAAAGGTGTATCTATGTCTGTTCTTTCTAGCGTGTTACTCATTTTAGCAGGCATATATATCCTTGCGCTGAGCTATACTTATTTTAATCAGGACTGGATTATCTTTGCGCGCGGGTATGATACCCCCGTTAGAGCTGTAGAACAGATGAAGAACGCAGAGCCCTTTAAAGTAGAGGTTGCTGATGGCATGACTTTAGATGGCGCCTATATAAAGGGAGATGACCCTCAAAAAAGTGTGCTCTTGGTTTTTGCAGGGAATTCACAAGATGCCTTAATCATTGCCGAGAACGTGCACTACTTTCTGCCAGAGCATGATGTTATAGGGGTGAACTATCGCGGATACGGGAGAAGTGAGGGGGTTCCGAGTGAGGAGGCCATTCTTAAGGATGCTTTAATAACCTTTGATAAAACGCGAGATAGGTTTCCAGATAAAGAGATTGTGATCTACGGCCAAAGCCTCGGCACAAGCGTGGCTTCATATGTGGCAGCGCATAGAGAGACCTCTGGTACGATTCTTATTACGCCGTTTGATAGCATGGAGGCACTTGGTAAGGCTAAGTACCCCTGGCTTCCTGTCGGGCTGCTTGTAAAGCATAGCTTTAAATCTGTTGATTTTGTAAAGGGTATTACAGAGCCGCTTTCTGTATTAACCGCTGAGGAGGATTTAGTTGTGCCGAAGGCACATTCTGACCGTTTGATTGAAGCGCTTCCTGTAAAGCCTTTCCTTGCCACTGTGCCGGGTGGGCATAATGGTATCTTTATTCAGAAAGGCTTTAAAGATTACTTAGACGCTTCTATAAGGCACTTTTCTGATCAGCAAGCTGAATAGTTTTCTGCTCTTCTGTATTCCAAAGGGCAACCATCTTTGAAACCTGACCTTTAAAGGAAGCAAGTTTCTTTTTTGGAAGCCTTGTTTTCGGCAATGCAACTTTCATAGGATTTACCTGTCTGCCGTTCTTATGTACTTCGTAATGCAGGTGTGGGCCTGTTGAGCGGCCAGTGGTACCCACGTAACCAATAATTTGCCCTTGCTTTACGCGTTTGCCTGCTCTTATGCCGCGCGCAAACCCTTTAAGGTGCGCGTAAGCTGTCTTATAAGAACCTGTATGGCGAATCTTAATATAGTTACCAAAGCTGCCATATCTGTTGGCGCGTTCAATAACGCCATCGCCGCTAGCCTTAATAGGTGTTCCCCTTGGTGCGCCAAAATCTGTTCCTTTATGGGCTTTAGTATAGCCAAGTACAGGATGCTTACGTCTCGGGTTATAATGAGAGGTAACACGAACTACATCTAAAGGTGTTCTAAGGAGAGATTTTCTAAGGGCTTCTCCCTTGCCATTAAAGTAATCATACTTTGCACCCGTAAAGAAGCGGTAAGCATCAAGCGGTTTGCCGCGCGCTGTAATTGCAGCCGCGAGAATAGGGCCGTTGTCGCGAATTTTGCCGTCGCTATCTAGCATTTGCATATAAGTAATCTTAAACGTATCACCTTTACGAATCTCACGGGTAAAGTCCACATCCCAAGAAAACAGGTTAATGAACGCAGGGATGAGGTTTTCAGGAAGACCTGCATCCACAGCGCTCTTATAAAGAGAGCTATCTATAGAGCCTATTGCAATAGACTTGCTTTCAAATAGCTTAATCTTTTCCTTAGAAGCCGTAATGCCATCTTTAGACATGTTAACTGATACGCTGTGATGGTCAGGTGTTTCAAAAGATATGTTCTTTATTATAGGAGAATCTTCCGGAAGCGCGTAAGAGACTTTAAAGGACTGCCCATTTTTTAGGCGGCTGAGTCGGTACTTTTTATTCAAAGCATGCATCGCACCATATAAAGTACTTCCTTTTAGGGGCGTTTTTTCCTCTAAAGCTTCTGCAAGAGTGTCGCCAGATGACAAACTAAAGCTCTGTTCGATGATAATTTCGGGTAAATCGGCACTTGCCCATGCTGCATTTTGCAGCAGAAGGAGGCCTAAAAATGTTGTTTTGTACAATGTGTTCATTTTTTTATGATTGCACCTCATTTTTTTGTCTGTCAAATGATTCTGCTGAACCTATTGGTTTTGCTGGGTTATCTCTGTATTCAAAAGGCCACAGTTTTTAAAAAAGCAAAAAAAATGAAGAAAAATGCATTTTTTTGAAAATTGGGTGTTGACATGAGAGGGGGGTGTAGCTATATTCCACATCGCTGACGGGGCAAACGAAACAAACCAAACGCCAGCAACGTTAATTGAAAATTGAATATGACAAGAACAATTTGTGAGGCCTGGACGGTATCTTTAACAATTAATACGTTATGGATCGACTGGGCACATAAATTGATATACCCGTTGAATGGTAAAACATTTAACAATTTTTTGAGTAAATCAATGACGGTGCCAGGTCACGCATTTATATATGCGATGACCGTTCAGTCGGTCGGCTCATATATTTCTAGATTTATCTAGAGCAACAATATGAGAGTTTGATCCTGGCTCAGAATGAACGTTGGCGGCACGCCTAATACATGCAAGTCGAACGCGATCTTCGGATCGAGTGGCGGACGGGTGAGTAATACATGGGAATCTACCGAGAAGTGGGGAATAACTATTGGAAACAGTAGCTAATACCGCATAATCCACATTGGGAAAGCTTTAGCGCTTTTCGATGAGCCCATGTCTGATTAGCTTGTTGGTGAGGTAAGAGCTCACCAAGGCGACGATCAGTAGCTGGTTTGAGAGGATGATCAGCCACACTGGGACTGAGACACGGCCCAGACTCCTACGGGAG
>JAPKEQ010000105.1 GCA_028821995.1 Alphaproteobacteria bacterium | reverse complement strand
ATCTTTATTGGTAAAAACTTGATCAAGCTCGTACTGCTCAAGTTTGCGGTAAAGCGTTGAACGAGAAACCTCAAGACGCCTTGCCACTTCAGCCAAATTCCCCTGCAAAGAGAAGACAGCTTTTTGAATGTAGGCGCGCTCAATTTCACTGAGCGGCATAATACCCTGATCATCTGCAAGTGCATGTATTTTAGATGATGGTGAAAGGGTATCCATATCTGTGCTCAACCAGTAAAAATCACTTTTTTCCAGTTTATTTGCGTCCGTCAAGAGCGCCGTTCTCGTAATTGCATTTTCAAGCTGACGCACGTTTCCTGGCCAAGGCAGGCTGGAAATAAACTTTTCAGCAGGCGGCGTAAGAGACTTTTTACGCCCGTGAGTAGCGTTATAGACATCCAAGAAATATTTTGCGAGCAGAGCAACATCTCCTTCGCGCTCCCTTAGAGACGGAATTTGAATTGGAAAAATATTAAGCCTGTAGAACAAATCTTCTCTAAAGCGCCCCTGCTGAACCATTTCTTTTAAATCTCTATTGGTTGCGGCAATAATGCGCACATTTATGGCCACAGGCACATTAGACCCAACCGGGTCAATCTCCCTTTCCTGCAAAGCACGCAAAATCTTCACTTGCATATTAAGAGAAAGCTCACCAACCTCATCAAGAAATAGCGTGCCACCAGAGGCCGCTTCAAATTTACCTATTGAATCATTGTCTGCACCTGTAAACGCGCCTTTTTTATGACCAAACAGAATACTTTCAACAAGTTGTTCAGGGATTGCACCACAATTTACAGCAATAAAAGGGCTTTTGTTGCGCGGACTAGAGGAGTGGATTGTGCGCGCGACCATCTCTTTTCCTACACCAGACTCACCAAGTGCGAGAACAGAAACCTCACTCTCTGCTGCTTTATGCATCAGTCTATATAATGTTTTCATTGCGGAAGATTCCCCAATGATATCTTCGAAAGTAATTTTTTTCTTAAGGGTTTGACGAAGAGAGGAAAGCTCCGCCTTCATGCTTCTCTTTTCAGAAACATGATCAAGAGCCACACGAAGCCTTTGGTTGTTAATTGGCTTTACAATATAATCATCAGCACCTGCTTGAACGGCTTTCATTGCCGCATCAATATCGCCCTCTGGTGCCATAATAATAGAAGAGACGGGAACAGAGCCCATACGAATAAGATTTAAAAGCTCAAAACCGTTCATGCCGCTCAGCTCCGCATCTACCATAAGAATAGAAGGGATGTCTTTTCGCTTATTGGCAAGAACATTAATAAACTGCTCGGCAGTTTCATAAGCGCGATAACTATACCCAATACGGTTTAAGAGAGCCCCTATTGATTTTGTCTCTGCTTCGCTCGGGTTTACAATGGCAATCGTTTGATTCATAGCCTATAGAATGCTCCAAGTTTGTTTATATTAAAAAGGATTCTTTAATTTATAAGCCTTTCAGCTCTCATATTTTTTAATGCACTGTGACTTCTGCGCTTATCATTTTATCGTATTTTTTAATATGAGACAGAGCTTTATGAATAAATTCAAACCGTGCAACCTTTTCTTCAGCAGCTTTTTGTTCTGCTGTCTTTCGCCAGTTTGAACGTGAAGTCACAGGCGAGCGCATCAGAGATAACATCGCGGCCAGCAAGGCCAAAGGCATGTGGATGGGAAGCAAACCACCACTTGGTTATAATATTGAAGACAGAAGACTTGTTGTGAAAGCTGATGATACACCGAAAGTAAACCTAATATATGAACAATACCTAAAAGCTTGGCTGCGTTAGAAAGTTACAGACCGTTATTGAAAAAGAGGCATTACAGGCAGAAAGCCTATTCTCCCAGCCCTTTTGACGCCTAAATAACCAAAGCCCCGCAAGAAGCGGGGCTTTTCGAGGTCTGTTCTCTGTTTTCACAGGAACTTTAAACTTAATGGCGCGCCCGAGAAGATTCGAACTCCTGACCTCGACATCCGTAGTGTCGCGCTCTATCCAGCTGAGCTACGGGCGCACTGAGACTGTATATAACAATGTATGCAGAAAATTGCAAAGAGAAAATCACACTTTTTTTGTTTTTTTACTGCCATGGTTTTCTTTTTTTGCCTACACTAGCCCTTATGGAATTTTTAAAAGACTTTTTTGCCTTCGATAAAGATGAGCGTCCACTTATCAAAGAAGCTATAATTTCCCTACAAACTTACCTCATTTTTGCGGGGTATATAGCCATGCTTAGCCTTTATGCTATTTTTACATCTGCCGAGCTCACCCCTGAAAGTATTTACGCATGGGCAGGTATTGCCTTTCTCTTTAGCCTGCTCACAAATGTTGATGTAAAGCATTACATTCTTCCAGACCATATAACGCTTCCCCTTATCCTTGTTTTGTATTTCCTATTCCCACTCACAAGCGAGATCACGCCAACTCAAAGTTTTTGGGGATTAATTATTGGCGGTGGAGGCTTTGCTTTGCTTGCTTATGTGTTTTTTAAAGTTTCAGGAAAACACGGCATGGGCGGCGGAGATATTAAACTTATGGCAGCTCTTGGCATTTGGGTGGGCGGCATGGGCATTCCTATTCTTATGCTTTTTGCCTCCCTTTCTAGCCTTGTCACGCTTTTTATACGCAAGTTATTTTCTGGCGGAAAACTTAAAGACCCTTTGCCATTTGGACCATTTCTCTGTGCTGGTGCTGTACTTTCTGTGCTTTTTAGCGATGCATATTGGCAGCTCACACAAAATTTTTTAGGCCATTAGGAGAGATTTTATGACACGATTTATTTTGCTTACACTTCTTAACTTAAGCCTGCCATTCCTTATCCATTACCTCAGAAAAAAACTCATAAAAATGTGGCAGAGACGCAACGAGCCTCATGTGATTGATGTGACACCGGAAGAGCATGCCACACCCATGTTCAAACTCCTCTTAATCGGGCTAGTTTTACTCACAATCTCTTTGATTACAATCAGATTCACATCTCCAGATGTTCCATCTTCATCCTATAAAAGAAGCACGACCCTTAGCATTGATTATTAAACGTGCCTTGATATAAAAGTAAGATTCTTTTAAAGTTTTTTAATTAATAACTTATAAAAGAATCACTTAGGACATAATGATAGATCAGCCTTCTCTCACCCGCACAGATCTTGTAGATATTGTAACGCCATCTCGGCGTGGAGCAGCTGTTTATAAAACAATCCTTGAGGAGGCTTCAAAAACCCCTGAAAAGTGGATCAGACATCATTTTATTGTTATTTTTGATACCTCAAATGACCAAGAACGGCTCAAGCTTGAGCACTGGCTTGCTTATGCCAGAGAGTCCCTTCCTCTTCCTCGGGTTACTGTACTTACAGCAGAAGAATCTGAAAGACATAATCCTAACGCACTCCGCCAAAAGGCTTTAAAAGAAGGCGTAAACCCTTATATTTATTTTCAAGATGACGACGACGCCCTTCCACTCAATCTTGATAATTTTTTAAAAGAAGCAGAAAAAAATCCCCACCTTGCCGCTATTTATGGCGTCACGGAAACAGTCAACAGCAAGCATCACCTTATTGAGCAATTCCCAACAATTCACAATAACATGTTTGAACTTGATGCCAAGGAGGCTTCACGCTGGTTTCCAACCTATGCCCACCCCATCGCAGCCATATTTAAAAGGAGCGATATTGAGGACATTCCTGTTTACAAGCAAGGCGACCCCTCTTTTTATACAGGCGCATCTGTTTTTTGCCTCAGATTTACTGAAAGCGGTAAAAACATTGAATTTATCCCTAAAATTATTAGGCAAGTAAAACTTCATAAAGACAATGATGACGGGATTCTGACTGAATCGCTCAGAGAAGAAATTGTAAAAGACATTAAAAGTTGGCTTTACGAAATTAAAAATGCTGACATTCAAGAGTTTCATCTAGAAATTGCAGAAGCGCTCGAAAAAGGGTGGATTACGACTTTTAGAGAAATCGCTGCAATGATAGAAACAAAACTAGGCTACTATAAATTTATAGAAACCAGATTTATTATAATTAT
>JAPKEQ010000023.1 GCA_028821995.1 Alphaproteobacteria bacterium | reverse complement strand
GCAACAATTTGACCCTTTTTCACTTTCTGGCTCTTACGCACTTTGTTCACGTCATTATGGCCGTAAGCTGTTACAACACCGCCCTTATGTTGAATAAGCACAAGGTTTCCGTATGATTTAAGGCCATCATCAGCGTAAATAATTGTCCCTGCTTCAGCTGCATAAATTGGCGTACCTTGAGGAAGTTTAATGTTAATACCTGTATGCTTAACACCGTCTTTTTGCGTACCAAAACGCTTGATGAGAGAACCGCTTGCAGGCCACATCATACCGCGCGTTGGAATACCGCTCGCCATCATTGGACTGCGTTTAATTGAATTTGTTTTTGCAGTTTTAACTGGCTTACGTGTTTCTTTTGAAACCTTTTTAAGCGCTACAGCTACATTACCACGAGCGTTGGGCGTCTTGCCATAATCTGCATGACCTGGCGACACAGCAAGCGCTGTTGTCATTTGATCCAAACCTTTGCTTGGTACTGTAAGCGCCTGACCAACATTCAAACCAGAGCCTTTACTCAGGCTATTTTTAGAAAGGAGTGTATTCAAATTGGTGCCGTATTTAAGCGCAATACGGTAAGCATTTTCACCTTTTTGAACAATATGCTTTGAAGTCCATCCACCAGTGGCAGGCTTTTGAGCTATAACGGCGGGCTTAATTTCAGCTGTTTTTACAATATTTTTGGTTGTAGACCCAGAACCATATTTACCAGTCAGACTGTAACGTTCACTTGTCGTCGTTGTTGCACTCGGAATTTCAAGAGATTGGCCAACCATAAGTGCGCTAGAATCTGAAATACTGTTTGCTGCCATAATACCATCTACAGAAGAGCCATATTTTTTAGCAATACCATAAAGCCCCTCACCGCGCTCAACAACGTGGTAGGTTTTACTTTGTACCTGCGCTGTCACAGGTGTTGATGTCACTGAGGGCATAGCAACAGTATTCACTGTTTTAGGTGTAATAACATTGCTTGTTGGCGTTGGATAAGGAGAGAGGCGACCACTAATAACAGGTGCCGGATCTTGTGTCATGCAGGCTGAAAGGCCTGTTGCTGCCATAATAGACAATCCTAAAATAATAGTGTGCTTCGCCATGAGTATCCCCTTCTCTTCTCGAGAGTCTTATTTTTATTCTTAAATACTTGAGCCATGTCTGTGGCGCCCCCAAGCGCCCTAAAACTAGGCTCGTAACATAAATTTTACCAATACAATCCCCAAAATCAAAGCAATAGAGCCTGCAATTGTGATTGGGTATAGGTTTTTTTCAATCCATTCTTTAAAACTGGGGCCTCCGCGCCACAGTAACCACGCAATCAGGAAGAATCTTGCCCCGCGTGAAAGCAACGACGCGATAAAGAAACTAAAGATATTCGCCTGTAAAAGTCCACTAAAGATCGTAAATACTTTATACGGAACCGGAGAGAAACCAGCCACAGCAACAATATAAATATCATATTCTGCGTACCATTCCTTAAGGACATCAAATTTGTTCTCAAGCCCGTAGAAGGACACAATATACTGACCAATAAAGTCATATCCTGCATAGCCAATCGCATAACCAAGCAGGCCACCAAGCACAGAACCTGCAGTACAGATCATGGCAAAATGAAACGCCTTATCACGGTTAATAATAACCATCGGGATAAGTAACACATCTGGCGGAATCGGGAAAACAGAAGATTCAATAAACGCAATCGTAAAAAGCCAAAATGGTGCATGCGCATGGTTTGCGAGGTAAACAACTTTTTGGTAAATCTCTTTTAACATATTTTATGCTTTCCTTATCTTGCTTCTGGAACGCCTTGGGCGCCAATAAGAGGTACAAACCGCACAGGGCCAAGGCTCTTTTCTTCAAAGCCTGTTTCTGTACGCGTATAACGCATCAGCATTTGCATATCACCTGCAGGGTCGCCTACAGGGATAACAAGAATACCACCAACCGTAAGCTGTTCAAGCAAAGATCTTGGCGCTTTTGGAGAGGCAGCTGTTACCATAATGCGATCAAAAGGTGCTTGCTCAGCCCAGCCGAGCGTTCCGTCGCCAACCTTCGTTACAACATTAAAAATGCCGAGGGACTCAAAACGTTTCACAGCAACTTGGCTTAGCGAAGGGTGGCGCTCAATACTAAACAAGCGACGCACCAAACGAGAAAGAATCGCAGCTTGATAGCCAGACCCTGTTCCAATTTCTAAAACTTTATGAGATTTTTCAAGTTGAAGTGCCTCAGTCATAATCGCCACAACAAGCGGCTGAGAAATGGTTTGGCTTTCACCAATAGGAAGCGCGCTATTTTTATAAGCATCACTTCTAAATCCAAGATCCAGAAAAATTTCACGCGGCAAAGCGCCCATAACATCCAGCACAGATTTGTTTTTTACCCCTTCAAGAGCAAGTGTCTTTACCATTTGATCTCTCAAAGGCTGGGTAATTGTGTACTGTGCTGGAACGCGCATAGGACTACTTTGCCTCAATCACAGTTTGGCCGCCCATGTACGGAATAAGAACATCCGGTACAATAATGCTACCATCTTGCTGCTGGTAATTTTCCATAACAGCGACCATAGCACGACCCGTTGCAATACCAGATCCATTAAGCGTGTGAATAAAACGCGTTTGGCCATCCACATCCTTAAAGCGCGCCTTCATACGGCGGGCTTGAAAATCACCACAGTTTGAACATGATGAGATTTCACGGTATGTATCTTGCGCCGGTACCCACACTTCTACGTCGTATGTTTTACGTGCGCCAAAGCCAATATCACCTGTGCAAAGCGTAATCACACGGAAAGGAATTTCAAGGCGTTTAAGCACCTCTTCTGCGCAAGATGTCATAAATTCAAGGGCTTCATCACTCTTTTCAGGGTGAACAAGCTGAACCATTTCAACTTTACCAAACTGGTGCATACGAATATAACCACGCGTATCTCTACCCGCGCTACCAGCTTCACGGCGGAAACACTGCGTCCAAGCTGCAAACTTAAATGGCAGCTCTTCTTCTTTAAAAATTGTGTTGCTTGCAAAGTTTGTTACTGGCACTTCCGCAGTTGGAAGAAGCCAGCGGCCATCCGTCGTTTGGAAAAGGTCATCTGAAAACTTAGGCAGCTGTCCTGTACCGAAAGCTGCTTCGTCGTTTACAAGCATCGGAGGCATCACTTCTGTAAAGCCAAATTCGCGCGTGTGAAGATCTAACATAAAGTTACCAAGCGCACGCTCGAGACGAGCAAGGTCGCCCTGCATCCAAGCAAAACGGCTACCAGACATTTTTGCACTAATATCAAAACGCATACCGCCAAGGGCTTCGCCAAGGTCATAGTGGTGCTGCGGGTTAGCCATTGTTTTAGGCTCGCCCCATTTACGCACTTCTACGTTATGCTCTTCATCTTCCCCGTCCGGAATAGAATCTTCCACAAGGTTAGGCACAGCGCTAAGCACTGCAAGAAAAGCCTGCTCTGCTTCACGCTCTTTTTCTTCAAGCACTTTCATTTGCGGGCCAATTTCCTGAACCTGTGCCATAAGCTCTGCTGCATCTTCACCTTTGGATTTTAACATGCCAACCTGTTTAGACAGGTCATTACGTGTGCTTTGTAAAGCCTGAAGCTCTGTCATCACATCACGGCGTTTGCCATCAAGAGCAAGGATATCCGAGGATGATACGTCATGCCCTCTACGGCCATTCACACGATCAAACTCTTCCGGATTTTCTCTAATCCAACGGATATCTAACATAATATCTCACTCTTTCTTTTTAAATTTAGGTTTTTATGATGCATTTCTGCGAGGAAAACTATAGCAAGTTTTAGTCAGTCTGACTAGAGTTTAACGAGGACGATTTCTCTTTTTTGGAGCCAAGGAACCGGCAAAGAACAAGGCTCATTTCATAAAGAATCAAAAGTGGTACAGCAAGCATCAACTGAGAAGCAGGGTCTGGCGGTGTCAGCAGTGCTGAAGCCACAAAAATCATCACCACGGCATAGCGTCTAAACCATTTAAGCGTTTTAATATCAACAATGCCAAACACATTTAAAAGCACCAAAAGTACAGGCAGCTCAAATGCAAGCCCAAAGGCAAAGGTCATCTTTAAAAAGAAGCCGAGATATTCTTTAACAGAAGGAAGGGCAGACAGCCCCTCACCTGCAAATCCAAAGAAAAATGGCACAGCCACGGGCATCACTAAAAAGAAGCTAAACGCTCCGCCTAGATAAAACATAAAGGGCGTTGCCACCAAAAACGGCCATAAAATTTCTGATTCATTTTTATAGAGACCCGGCGCAATAAAACGCCAAAGTTGCCAAAGAAGAACAGGCAGCGTTACAAACAAGCTGGCAAAGAAACACATTTTTAAGTAGGTCACAAACAGCTCAGGCACTGCTGTAAAGATCATTTCAAGCTCACCGCCCTGCGCCTCTTTAAGGGGAGCCGTCAACGCCTGAAAAAGTGGCTGTTTAAAGGCATAAAAAACGCCAAAACCAACAATAAGCGCAAGCATGGCGTACATCATACGTTTTCTCAGTTCAAGAAGGTGCTCAACAAGCGCTTCGAAAGGTGATTTATCCATTAAAGAGGCTTTTCCTCTGAATCCTTTTTAGGTAACGGCTCCATTTGTGGCCCCTCTAAAGTTTCAGGTTCAGCGTTTAACGCGCCTTTAATATCCGCCCAAAAGGCTTGGACGCTACGTACAGTGCTTCCTAGCATGCGCAGTGCCTCTGGCATATGTTTAGGCCCCACAACAAGGAGTGCGACAATCACCACAAGTCCAAGTTCTAGGAGTCCTATACCAAACATAAATTATTTTTTCTTTGTTTTCTTAACAGGCTTATCTTCAATGTCATCTTCTGCAGGCTCAGAACTATTCATGCCCTCTTTAAAAGATTTAATGCCTTTACCAAAATCAGCCATAACGCGCGGAAGTTTTCCTGCGCCGAACAAAACCACCACAATTAAGAGAATGATAATGAGTTCTGTTGCTCCGAGTCCGAACATAGTTTTTTATCCTTATTATTTGAAATGTTTATAAATCTGAAAAACGAAGTTTATCTGTCATGGCGTATTTCATGATACCAAGAACTTCATAAAGTGCATCATGGCTAATATTAATACCGTAAATAGATGGGAAAAAGTGGCTTATTTTAGTAGGGCCACGTTCCAATGTAAACACCGGGAAAGGTATAGGATCAAGCCCACGGCCACGGTACGTTGCAAGCGCACGTGCCATATGTACCTCGTCCGTCACAAGAAAGAAACGGCGCACATTGCGAGATCTCACTTCATGAGCCACCTGCAAGGCGCTTTCATATGTATTGGTTGAGGCTTCCTCTAGCACTACAGGGGTAACCTGCGCACGCAGGGTATCGAACTGCGCTTTAAGTACTGCGGCTTCTGATGGGTGTTTTAGCCCCTCAGTATGACCGCCGCTCAGCATAACGGGCACTCGGCTACCAAGGTGATTTTGCAGCGTAAGTGCCACAGCACCGCGTTTATAACTCTCATGACGTGGCTGCCAGCCAACATCACCCACATAGCGCATACCACCAGTTAATACAACAATAAGGTCAACCTCTTCTGTATCTACATCATTAAAGCGCTCTGTTTCTACGTTTGCAATAATTGCAGCAGAGAGAAAACGGCCAAACGCTTCTGTTGAAAATATCCAGAATAGTGAGGATACAGCGCACACAAAAACAAAGCTCAGTTTTTTTCTACGCCAAAAAACAAGCGCTAGAATTAAGAGAACCAGAAATAGCCCTGGCGGTAAAAGTGTCGCTGTTAAAAGATCTTTCATAGGCGGTAGACTACCCCAGCACAATGCGTGGCGCAAGCAGAGAAATCACCTCAAACACCTCACGCATCAAAGGCCCCATAATCTGCCATAAAAGTGACGTTCCCTCAAAGCTAACAAGCATAAGGCCAATAAGCACGAACATGCCGTAACGCTCAGTTGAGGCGTACCAGTAGCCAACAGGGCCTTTAAGAACGGCACTTAAAATGCGCCCGCCATCTAGTGGCAAAATAGGCAAGAGGTTGAAAACCATAAGAAGTGCATTAATTTGAAGCGAAATCAGGCAGCTATGAGTCAGCCATGTTTGCGCCGCTCCTGCAGGCACAAATTTCACGACATACATAAGTGCTATTGTTGCAAAAATAAGGATTAAATTAGCCAAAGGACCAGCAATTGCAACAATAATGGGGCCCCATGTGCTATCTCTCAGGTTTCTAAAATTCACAGGAACAGGCCTTGCATACCCAAACAAAAATGGAGAACCTGTAACCAGCAAAATTAAAGGCAGCGCCACAGTCCCAATAGGATCAATGTGCTTAATAGGATTTAGGGTCACACGACCGAGCATAAAGGCCGTTTTATCGCCTTGCTTTAGTGCAGCAAGCGCATGTCCTGCCTCATGCAATGTAATAGCAAGAAGCAAAGGAATAGCTCCAACAGATAAAAACTGTAAGAATGCATTAATATCAAAATTCATAAGCGTTTTTTAAGCCTCTTTTAAAGTTGGGTCTTTTGCCACAGCATGCGTTGTTGTGTGTTTTTCAGTAAGAGCCATATAGCGAACAAGTGCTTCTTTTACTGTTTCCGCTTCTGGTACTGTAAGGCTCGGTAGCTTTTCTAACCTTTGCATAAGTTCTTCTGAAACTTCAGGCACTGCCGTCAGCGTTTTCATCACGTCTATATCAGCAGAACATTCAAGAACAAGATCGCAACCAGCATCCAGTGCACTTTTAATACGCTCAGGCACTGTGCCTTCAAGAGCGTTCATACCTACATCGTCGCTAACGATAAGGCCTTTCATGCCCCATGCGCCTTGAATAATATCTTTAAGAATATGCTTAGAATTTGTAGCGCAGTTTGCATCCCATTCTGGATATTCAATATGCGCTGTCATTACAAATGGACACATTGCATTATCTTTAAACGGCAGAGAGTCACTCTCAAGGGCCGCTTTATCTGCTGTGACTACAGGCAGCTCCATGTGCGAATCGCAATCTGCGCGGCCATGCCCTGGCGCATGCTTAATAACAGGCCAAACACCGCCTGCCATATGACCGCTAATCACAGCAGAGCAAAGCTTGGAAACAATTTCAGGGTTGCTATGATACGCACGATCACCAATCACATTGTGGGTCATTTCATGGGCAACATCAGCCACAGGTGCACAATTAGCTGTAATGCCATAACGCGCAAGCTGAACCGCTGTAATAAAACCACCAAGACGTGCCCATTCTAGTGCTTCATTTGGATTTTCATCGTAAGCTTTTCCAAAATCAGCTGCAGGTGGGAGCGTCACATCCCAGCGGATGCGCGCCACACGACCGCCTTCTTGATCAATGAATATAAGCGGAGGCGTTGTTGGAGCAAGCAAACTAAGTTCGCTTATCAGCTTTTCTAGCTGATCTGCATTCACACAATTATTGCCCTTTTCTGTGCGATTAAAGATGATAAACCCTATAGGTCTCACATCTTCAATGACCGCCCTCACCTCATCCGTTAGGACAGGATCAGGAATTGCCATAATAATAGGACGAGGCTTTTTTGCCTCTACAGGAACAAGACTCAAGACTTCACCTTAAAGCAGCCTTGTCCTTTTGCGCTGAGCTTATTGCACAGGCTTTGCGCTGCGCTAGAAGATGATGCACCAAAGAACTTAACACGATAAACATTTCGGCCCTTTACAGAAGCTTCTTCAACAAATGGTTTAAGATCTGAAAGGATAGAGCTATGCTTTCTCTTAAATGTGCTAATAGCCTTGGTTGCGTCTGCATGGCTTGTAAAGGATGCAAGCTGCACGCCCCACTTACCAGATGTTGGCGCAGAAGTTTTAACGGCTTTAACAGTTTCAACCACTGGCTTAGCTGCCTTTTTAACAGCGGCCTTTACAGGCGCTGCCACAGTTTTTGTTTCTTGTGCAATTAGCGCTGCCATAGGATCTAGCGTTGTTTCCGTCAGATTAAACTCTTTTTTAGGCTGCTTTGGCGGAAGCTTTTGTACATCCTGAAGAGATGTAACATCTTCGTTTTTTGCATGCTCAATCATTGTTTCTACGCGTTTTTCAGCTTTTGCAAGCTCTTTACCGCAGCGCACTTGCCCATCAGGCGTTGCTGCACACACAATTTCGTTTTCAGCTTTTTCAACAGGGTTTGTTGTTTTAAGCAGATCAAAAACTTCCATATCTTGGTATGGTACACGCGCACCGGTTTCGCCTTCTACGCGCTCTTTAAGCGGTGAAGTAGATGCAGCAATAAGGCTTGGAGTTACATCTTCTGCCATAATAGACTGTTTATTTGCAGCAGCGTACCAAACCAGCGCTACAAGAGCGACAACAGTTCCAACACCAATCATGGGCTTAAGTAAGCCGCCACCCATATCGTAAGATTTTTTCTTCTTTTTCATTTTATTTCCTTACATTTTATCAGGAGCTGAAACACCCATAAGCCCCAAAGAATCCTTTAAAACTTCGCGCGCTGTTTTCACAAGCTGCAAACGTGCAGATGTTGTCTTAATATCTGACTCATCTAGAAATCTTACACTATCGTACCAGCTATGGAAACCTGCTGCGAGATCATGTGCATAAGCTGCAAGACGATGCGGTTCCCCTGCGCTTGCCGCCTTCTCTAAGTGAAGTGGATACATGATAAGGTGCTTCATCAAATCTTGCTCTTTTTCATGTGTGAGAAGGCTCATATCTACGTCTTTATCAAGCTCTAGGCCCATATCTTCCTTTTGACGGAACACGCTGCACATACGCGTATGCGCATACTGAACGTAAAACACTGGGTTCTCATTATTCTTTTCAAGGGCTTTACCAAGGTCAAAATCAAATTGGGTTTCAGGTTTACGGTTCATAAACCAAAAACGTGCGGCATCAGGCCCAACATCGTCTAAAATTTGACGAAGTGTCACAAAGTTACCTGCACGCTTACTCATTTTCACAGGTTTACCATCTTTTACAAAGCGCACCATTTGCATCAGTTTAATCTCAAGCGCTTTTTTGTTACCAGTAACAGCTGTAAGCGCACTAGTCAGGCGTTTGACTGCGCCCCCATGGTCAGCGCCCCATACATTAATAAGCCTCTCAAACCCACGATTGAGCTTATCTGTATGGTAAGCAAGGTCAGCCCCAAAATATGTAAAATCACCACGACTATTTTTCACTGGGCGGTCGCTATCATCTCCAAAGTCGGATGACTTAAATAGCGGGAGTTCTACAGGCTCATAATCATCAACTATCTTTCCTCTTGGAGGCGGCAAAGTACCATCATATACAAGCCCCTCCTCACGAAGTTCGCCCATAATTTTTTCAGGCAGACCTGTTTGCTGCATTTTATGCTCACTATAAAACTCATCAAATGGCGCAATTTTAAGGCCTTCAAGGTCCTTCTTAATTTCGCCCATCATCGCATCTACACAAAAGGCTCGCAAACCAAGCAAAACAGCTTCAAAGTCTGTTTCTTTTGTCCACTTATCCCCGTCAGATGCTTTTAACTTCTCAGCAATTTCAATGACGTAATCACCTGGGTATGCATCATCAGGAATCACAACATTTTCGCCAAATAGCTCGCGGTAGCGCAGCCATACAGAGTTCACAAGCGTTCTAATTTGACGGCCAGAGTCATTAATAAGGAACTCACGCCAAACTTTATACCCTGTACGCTCTAATATACGTGATAGCACATCACCAAAAATGGTACCGCGCATATGTCCTGCATGAATAGGCCCTGTTGGGTTTGCACTGCAAAACTCAACCATAACCTTTTCACCATTCCCTATTTTAGAGGAACCAAAAGCCACAACGTCAGACTCAATAATATGCATTTGTGCGTAAATCGCTTCTGGCTTTATGCGCAGATTAATAAAACCTGGCCCTGCAATATCTACAGATTCAACCTGCTCCCAAGCTTCCATTTTGCTTTTAATGTCAGCAGCTACGTCGCGCGGCGGTTTACCAACAAGGCGTGTAAGCACCATGGCTGCATTGGTCGCAAAATCGCCATGAGAAGCATCTTTAGGCTGTTCTAGCGTTACATTTGATGCATCAACATCTGGATAAAGAATTTTAAGGTCCGCAACAAGTTGCTGTTTTAAAATATGGTACAAAGAGCTCACGTTTAGAGGCTTTCTATTTATAAAATATCTATTAAATTTGAAGCATGTAACTACCGTAAAGGCGTGCGTGCTCACGCACAGCGCTACGATCCGTCATCATACTGATATAATCTGCAACCGCAAGCGCTTTTGTGGCATCGCTATCATCACCATCAAGGCGCGCTAAAATTTGAGGCGGTAAAAGTTTTTTGTGATTCATGTGCGCGTCAAATAGGTCTTTCACAATTTGGAAAGCACGAAAATTCTCTGCATTGATATGACGGTTACGGTACACATTTGCGTACATGAAAGATTTCATTTCTTTCATGCTCTTTTCCATTTTAGGGCTAACTGTTACCAGCATTTTCCCTGCATTTCTAACGTCATCAACTGTTTGAATTTTAGCTTTAACAATATTATGCTGCGTTGTTTTAAGTAAATCCTGTACGTGCAGGCCAATAGATTTTTTAATCGTCTCTTTAAATAAACGGCTCTCATCTGCGCCAGGGTGGCTGCTCTGCACGCTATCATACATGCGTGCAAAATAAGGAAGCCCGTCCATAATTTGACGAAAAGTAAGCATACCCGTATGCAAACCATCATCCAGATCATGGTGATTATAAGCAATATCGTCTGCAATGGCGGCAAGCTGGCCTTCAAGTGAGCAGTGTTTATCAGGCACCATGTCGCTCATCAGCGGGTTTGTCGCCTCAAGGCCTTCAAGCGGGCCATTGTGCTTAGAAATCCCTTCCATAGATTCCCATGTAAGGTTTAAACCATCAAAAGCGCAATAGCGGTTTTCCAGTTTACGCAAAATACGCATAGCTTGAATGTTATGGTTAAAACCGCCAAGGCCTTCCATACACTCATTAAGAGCATCTTCCCCTGCATGACCAAACGGAGGGTGACCAAGATCATGAGAGAGCGCAACGGCTTCGCCAAGGTCTTCATCAAGATGTAAAGTACGGCAGGCTGTACGTGCGATCTGCGCTACCTCAAGTGAGTGCGTTAGGCGCGTACGAATATGGTCTGTCACCGTTACGTTAAAGTAAACTTGCGTTTTATGCTGAAGGCGGCGAAAAGCCTCGCTATGAATGACGCGGTCGCGGTCTCTTTGAAAAGGCGTGCGATCTGCCGCCTCTGGTTCGCTAAAATCTCTGCCCTTAGATTCCTTCCAAAGACATGCATAAGATGCAAGTTCTCGGTTGTCTGCCTTGTGTTTTGCCATATCTGCTCTTGCTTTATATTCAATATATTACTACAGTAGATGTAAATCAGGACTAAATAAGTACTTTATCTAGCTTCTGAAACACGATGCAGTATAACGTACATACGACCTAATGGCAAAAGAGAGATAAGCAAACCCATGGTAAAAATTGCCTTTGACGAACCAGAAATACCAAGCCAGTCAGACGCTCCATCTGTGCGCATTAGCGACATCGCTGCTTCTCGTATTGAAACGTTGCTATTAGACGAGCCTGAAGGCTCTGTTTTGCGCATTACCATTACAGGCGGCGGATGCAGTGGCTACAGCTATAATTTCAAGCTAGATTCTATTAAAAACCAAACGGATAAAGACATTACGGTTGAAAATGGCGCGGCAAAAGTACTTATAGATGCAGATAGTTTTAGCTTCATTAAAGGCTCCACTATTGATTACACAGACACCTTAGAAGCCAGCCAGTTCATCATTAAAAATCCAAACGCAAAAACCAGTTGCGGCTGCGGCACCAGTTTTAGCCTTTAGCCCTACATATGCAAAAAGCAGCCCTAAGGCTGCTTTCTTGTTATCGATTCAAACTGTGCCGTTACGTGCCATGATGGCACTTGGCGTTTCAGTTGGGTAAAATGGCGCAAGCAAAACACGCGGGTCATCTTTTGCATCAAAGTGATGGACAATCGCATTACATGTCATACCGTAACCATCTTGATCATTCGTTGTTGGCGCACCACCCTCACCTGGATCATGGTGGAAGTAATCACCAAAGAATGCATTGCAAAATCCCATATAGTTCTTTGTGCATAGGATATGCTGGTGCCAAACCTCATCTACTGAAAGGTGCGGCACCACACGGAACTTCCCTTTGTATATCAAAGAAACATAAAGAAAGTGCCTATAGGCTGCGGCGGCCGCTTTCAGGTGCGCTGCACTCCAATGCGGGTTCGCATGAAGTACCTTTTTCAAAGGAACCATAAGGTTCACTCCATTTAGAATTTTGAGCTTGCTATCATCCATAGCAAAACCTCCATAAGAAAAGGGAGACAAGTTATTTGTATTTCCTTGTTATAGGCGTTTTTTAAGGCAAATCAAGGGCAAAAAAAAGAGCGGCCATAGGCCACTCTTTTTCAAAGTCGATTGCTACGAGCTAATGATGATTAATCACCACCACCGCAGGACGAACCACAGCTTGAACCGCCGCCAGAATCAGAATCACTGGAACCGCAGCTGGAAGGCGTTGGTGTCGGCTCTGGCGCTGGTGCCGGTGTGCTGCGCAAGGTATCATCATCAGCAGGCTCCGACGTGGACGGCGTCACATCATCAGATGTCGGCGCGTCATCAACTTCAGGAGATGACGATTCACCTTCGGAGGCTTGTGCCTCGCCAGCAGTGTCCAAAGCTTCAGCTTCGGCCTGATAGCTTTCATCCGGCGCATAATCCGGATAGTCTGCCATGTAGGCGTCCTGCGAAAATGAGTCCAAAACCCACCAAAGAACCAGGAAGTCAACAAGACTGCCAGAGTCATCGCGGTAGTAATCGCGGCCATCACGACCAGTGTGGGCATACTGGTAGGTACGGCCACCTTTGGTTTTCACAGTCTTGCGTTTGACAACATCAGCCGGACTTGGCTTTTTCGTCGGGCCGGTTGGCGCCGGCACCACAACAGTGGTGGTTTTATCTTCTGCCGGTTTCTTTTTGCGGAAAACCATAATCAGCACCACAACAACGCCAGCAAGGGCGATAAGAATAAGAGGGTCCATGGAAATACTCCTTTATGGACAGAGGGAAAAGTTACGAGAGATCATTACGATCTCCCAATGTATATGGATGTTTTAGATAAGTTTCAAGGGTATAAGATGAAATAAATTAAAAAATCGCTTCTTTAATAACTTTGTAGTTTTCAGGGTGAGACAAAAGCCAATTATCTTTAAGTTTCCAATTGTTTTGAAAATGCTCAAATGTCACATGATCAAGCACTTCACCTGTCGTGAAAGATTTCATTTCAAAATCAGTATGCTTTGCAAGGGCCATCGCTACAGCAACGTCCCAGAAAGAGTGGTTTTTTGTATATGTCATACCTGCTGATTGCCCTGTAAACACAGAATAGGTGCCTTGCGCTGAAGATTCTGGTGAGTTTGCCCACACACCTTCCACTGCGCTTTCAGCCTCCCAATCACGCCCTTTAAAGCGGTCGCTCTCCACAAAAATTTGAGACGTCATTTGATGTTTTTTTAGCCTAACCGGCTCGGATTCACCTGTTGCAATATTAACATGTGCAGCCCCACCTTCAGTACAAAGAAGCAGCTGGCCTATGGCTGGCATGCACATACCAGCCATGAGCGGCTGGCCATTTTTATACAGCGCAATAAAGATGCCCCATAAAAAACGTCCCATTGCGTAGCCTGCTGTGCCATCAATCGGGTCAACAACCCACTGATACTCGCTACTTCCAAAAATATCCACTGGCGTTTTACCGCCTATGCTTTCCTCATCAACAAGAGCCACACTATCTAATTCAAGGTATGGAAGTTTTTGCGCCATTTTAGAAATAGCTAGATCAGCCTCCGTCAGAGCATCAGTGCCGCCCTTGTACATTGTTTCAATGCCGTCTTGTTTTTCAAGAGCAAGAGCCCCAGCTTCAAGCATAAATTTTGTCATTGCATCTTCGCAAAGCTTAATATCTACCTGAGACATAGCGCCCTCTCCTTCGTCTTTATATCTATTTAGAAGCGTGCCTCAATTGTTGATTTCAGGCTTTTTAGGTCTGCCATCAGTGCATCACGCTTGGTTTGCTGCTCAGTCACAACGTGCTCTGGCGCGCGGGCAACAAAGCTTTCGTTACCAAGCATACCATCAATTTTTGAGAGTTCTTTCTCAGCCTTTTCAATCTCTTTTTCAAGGCGTTCTTTTTCAGCGCCAAAATCAACAACGCCTTCCATGTTGAGAAGAATTTCAAGCCCCTCGCTCACCGCAACAACTTCAGTTTTAGCAGCCGCGTCAGACGTGCTCTCAAAACCAGATGTTTTTGTAAGGAAAGCCAGCATTGATGCAAATTTTTCAAAACGAGCCTGAGATGTAGAATCTGCATCTCTTACGCGCGCCTCAACTTCAACCTTTGGTGCAACCTTCATCTCGCTGCGCGCGGTACGGATAGCCCCCACCACATTCACGAGCCAGTTAATATCATCTTTGGCTGTTTCATCAGATGGAATATCTTTCACCACAGGCCAAGCAGCTTGCATGAGGTAGCCATCGGTGTCTCCATCCATGTTTTGCCACAATTCTTCCGTCATGTAAGGCATCATTGGGTGAAGTACTTTCAGAATACTTGTCAGTACAGCCCCAGCAACAGCTTTGGTTTCAGTTTTTAATTCTTCATCATCGCCGTTAACAAGCGGTTTAATCAGCTCTAGGTACCAGTCACAGTATGTGCTCCACATCAGGTGGTAAAGCTTACCGCCCACATCGTTAAAGCGGTAACTATCAAAGGCTTCTTCTATATCGCCAATCGTTTCCTTTAGCACGCTGCACATCCATACGTTAACAGGGTGTTTCGCCTTTGCAAAACCAGCAGTTTCATTACCAAGCTCAATGCCGTTCATTTCAGCAAAGCGGCACGCATTCCAGATTTTCGTACAGAAGTTACGTCCTTGCTCTACCATCCCTTCACTCAGCTTAATATCCTGGCCAATAGCAGATTGGTTCACAAGCGTATAACGCAGAGCATCCGTACCGTATTTCCCCATAAGATCTAGTGGATTAATCACATTCCCCTTAGATTTACTCATCTTTTGGCCTTTTTCATCCAAAATCATGGCATGGGTGTAAATGGTTTTAAATGGCACTTTTCCTGTAAATTCTTTTGTCATCATCATCATACGAATAATCCAGAAGAACAAAATATCTCGCCCTGGCATAATAGCCTCCTGCGGGAAGAACTTATCAAACTCAGGTGTTTTTTCTGGCCAGCCAAGCGTGCTCATTGGCCAAAGCGCACTAGAGAACCATGTATCAAGTACATCGTTATCCTGCTCCCAGCCTTCTCCAGGGCTTTCTGCCTGCACTTTAATCTCTTCGCCTTTATACCAAGCAGGGATACGATGCCCCCACCAAAGCTGACGAGAAATACACCAGTCCTGAATATTGTTAAGCCAATGGCGATAAACTTTTTCATCGCGCGGATTTACAAAGCTTACTTCGCCGTCATCAGCAGCTTGAAGGCATTTTTTAGCAAGAGGCTCTCCTTTTACAAACCACTGGTTTGAAAGGTATGGCTCAAGAATGGTATCATCGCGCTCCGCATGTGGAATACCATGCATATGCTCTTCTTCTTTTACAAACAGGCCCAGCGCTTTAAAGTCTTCAATTACCTTTTTACGGGCCTCAAAACGGTCCATACCCACGTAATCTTCTGGGCAATTTTCATTCATCTTCGCTTCGCGTGTCATAAGGTTAATCAATGGGATAGTAACACTATCTTTATGTCGTTTATAAACTTCAAAATCATTAAAGTCATGAGCGGCAGTAATCTTCACCATACCTGAACCAAATTCAGGATCAACGTAATCATCAGCAATAATTGGAATCTCACGGTTCACAATAGGAACCGTTACCATACGCCCGACCAACTCAGCAGCGCGTGGGTCTTTAGGGTTAATGGCAATAGCACCATCCGCAAGAATTGTCTCCGGGCGCGTGGTTGCAATGTTAATCCCCTTTGCACCGTTGTATTCACCACCATCAGCAAATGGATAAGTAAAGTGCCATAGGTAGCCGTTCACATCTTTGTGCTTTACCTCAAGGTCACTAATAGATGTTTGCATCACAGGATCCCAGTTTACAAGGCGCTGACCGCGGTAAATAAGATCTCGCTTATGAAGTTCAATAAAGACATGCTCAACAGCAGAGCTTAGGCCCTCATCCATTGTAAAACGCTCACGCTGCCATGCGCAAGACACACCAAGGCGGCGCATTTGCGCAGCAATTGTGCTGTGAGAGTGGTCTTTCCATTGCCACGCTCGCTCTAAAAACTTTTCACGACCCATTTCAAAACGATCAGTACCTTCATCCTTAAATTGACGGTCAAGTACAACGTGAACAGCAATAGAGGCGTGGTCTGTGCCCGGCTGATAAAGAGCATCATAGCCCTTCATACGCGCACGGCGAATCAGCATATCTGGAAGGGTGTTATCGAGGGCGTGCCCCACGTGAAGTGTCCCTGTGACGTTTGGCGGCGGCATCATAATCGCGTATGGCTCTTTATCGCCAGTTACTTCTGGTTCAAAACAGTTGTCAGATTCCCAGTTTGTGTAGAGTTTTTGCTCTACAGCAGATGCGTCATAATGTTTATCTAGTGCCACTTTTCACGTCCTTTTGTTAAAACAGAACAAGAATAGCCGATTCCCAAGAAAAAATCAGGCTTTTTTTACTGTATTTTCAGGGATTTTTTATAGATGGTTTGCGTGTAAACTTCGCTTAACAGCTCAGAAAACTGCATGAAGGAACATTAAACATGCTTTCTATAAATTGATTTAAGGCCGCAGGCCGATCTAAGATGAGGTTTTTATTTTTAGAAGTTGTGGAAGCGCAAGCACATATTGAGATACGTGCGCCCCGCAAAAACTGATAAAAATAAAAAGATCGCTTAGATAAACAATTTAGAATTTTTATTTGTCGGCGAGTTTTTCAAGCTCTTCTTTGACTAAACGCTCAACAATATCCGGCAGGTTATTTTGAATCCACCCTTTAACCAGCGGGCGAAGCGCTTCAGCTAGAACCTCCATAGGGAAACCAACTTGAAGGCCTTCAGCGCCAGGAAGTGCGTTCAAATGCTTATACTCTGCTGATGTAGCAGCACCACTTGCAGCAGCACCTTTAAAAGCAGCGAGTACAGCCTCATCAGAAACCTCTTCGACAACAGTTTCAGCACCGAGCTCATCAAGCACGCCAGAAACATCTTCCTCTTCAGCGGCAGAATCTGCTTTATAAGATTCTTGTGCTTCTTCAACATGAGAGCTTTGTGCAGGCTTAGATTCGCCAGTCTCTTCAAAATGCTCTACATCTACAAAATCGTCATCTGTGTCAGTTTCAACTTCATCTAAAAGATCAAGAACATCATCCTCATCGGCATCAGAACCTTCCTCAGCAGAACCTTCCTCAGCAGCAGGCGCTGTTTCAGCAACAAGAGCATCAACATCAAGCTCTTCATCACCGCCTACTTCATCTTCTTCCACAGGGTGCATATCTGCCTCAAAAGAGCCTGCAGCTTCTTTCTTAGAAGGTGCATTCACTTCTGTTGAGCTCATAAGGCTTTCGTCTATGTCTCCATGGTCAGAAGCAGGTTCGTCAGGAACACTTTCATCCACTTGCTCAGAAAGCATTTGCTCTGCAAGTGCCTCAGGATCCATATCATCTTCATCTTTAGAAGTTTCTTCTTCGACAGTTTCACGAATCGAGGACAGAATGTCCTCAATAGACTCATCCGTAGGTTCAACAGGGTTATTTGTCATGGGCTTGCTTATCTAAATTCTTATTATTTGGCACTAAAGTATCAAAAACAAAACGCTAATGCCAGTGTTTTCACGTTATAGATTTTCTCCCTCTATCATAAAGGATAATGTATAATTAGACAAATTAGAAAATGTAAGAAAATCAACCTATGAAAGGTTTAGAAAAACGTGAAGAAAAATACACATCATAACAACAACATAGAAGAACTCATTGACGGTAACCAACCGCTCCCAAAAAAAACAGCCGAAGAAGTGGCAAATATCCTGACGGATGGAGACCTAAGTGGTTACGATAAAAAATTTATTAGCAATGTCGTTCTAGAACTGGCTCACACAGCAAAAGTGTTTGACCCAATCCGTACGCGCCCTAAAGTTTCTATCTTTGGATCAGCACGCACAAAACCAGACCATCCAGACTACATCCTTTGTAAACAGTTCTCCAAGCAAATGGCAAACCTTGATTACATGGTGATTACAGGTGCTGGCCCAGGTATTATGG
>JAPKEQ010000104.1 GCA_028821995.1 Alphaproteobacteria bacterium | reverse complement strand
AGCCTTTGTTAAAGCTTCTCCAATACCTGAAGATGCCCCAATAATCACTGCTGTTTTCATAAACTTTTCCTTGCATTGTCTCTCAGGTATTCACCTTAAACTTTTTTATATAAAAAAGCTATTCATCCCCCCTTGTAATGGGCAAGCATACCCCTTACTTAAAGAGCGGTACTTGTACCTTCCTTACCTTTCCTTACATGGAGTTTATCCTTGAATTACCCTAAAAAAGTTGTGGCCGAGCAGAACGAGCAAATGAACAACGCCCCAATCCTTACACTGGAATGCCTGATGGCCTTTGTAGGTGAGGCTGCCTATTCTCGGCCTTTCCTGATGACAGTGGAGTACAACACACGCGACAGGTTACACCGACCTGTTCTGTTTGCAAGCAGACATGAACATGGTCAGTACAGCCTTAAAGATCAGCCATCCTGGCTTCTACCAACCTTCTTCGAGCTGGATATGGACATGGCTCTTTTTCCTCAAATGGTGGATTTTTACAGCCAAACCATGGAAGGCGAAACCGTCAATGAAGAGCTTGAAGATATTGAAGAAGCCGTGACACAAGAGCTGAAACGCCTTTGCGTAGAGAATGATGATTACCTTCATCTTGAAAATCTCGGCATTCGCATTTGGGAATAAAATCCCCCTCAACCGACTCAAGGCTCCCGCATATGCGGGAGCCTTTTTTATAATTTTTCTTAAGTTCCTTGAAAAAACATTTCTTTCCCCCTACTCTTTTCAAAGTAACTTAACCTCTCTTTCCTTTCCCACATCCTTCCATGAGGAGAATTTTTATGGAATATATCCAAAAACTGACCCCCGAAGAGCTGCTGAACTTTGCTCAACTGGCAAAAAAGTATGATGCATCCTTCTTTACTCCGGTCTTTGACCGCTATAACGGCGTGCACACTTTGCGCCTGTTCAAAACCCTTGAAGACAAATCCAAGTATGAAGAAACTGCAGACCCTTATGCGATTTTTCGTCCCTCCCTTTTCTTTTTTGACATGAGCGAACCGCTCGGCCCGCAGATTGTCAATTTTCTGGGCAGTGACCTGCCTAAGCACAGCGAAATCCGCTCTGCGCTGATGCGCTTTATTGGGACAGCCAAAGACTGGGCGCAAAAGTATCATTTGCTGCTGCGCGTTCTTAAACGCTTTAGTGCGCCACCTGCTCGCCTGCCTGTTTAAGCCCATATATCGAAAAAAGCCCCGCACATTGCGGGGCTTTTTATTCCTTATTGACACAAGCAAAATTATCATGGTATACAATAAGAACAACCCTCACCTTTCTTCCCTTTCACACCGAGGAGAATCCCCATGCGGATTTTTAACTCTTTTCTCACCACCACCTCGTCTCTTGCCTTTGGCTTTGGCACCTTCGGTACTATTATGGCTATGGCTGAAAACAACCTGCCAGCAACCCAAGCCTTTGGCATGGCTGCTGTTCTTGGCTTTATCGTTTTGACTGGATGTATTTTTTCAAACTTCCGCCACAATGCGCGCATGCGCAAAGCCGCATCTGAAAATTCTGCTGAAGAATAAAGGATAAAACATTGGAAAACTTCATCTCAAACCTCATATACAACCGCACATATCAAGCGCTAACGGCTTTGGGCGCCATTGGCATTGCGGCTCTCACCTATACTGGAAATTTTTCCCCTGCATGGCTAGGTTACATTCTGGCTCTATGCAGCACCCTCTCTGTTTTTACAATTGAAAGAGGCATTCGCCGTAAAAAAGCTGAAGAGTGAATCGAATAAAAAAGCCCCGCACATTGCGGGGCTTTTTGCATGAGATGAGATATTAACTCTCGGTTGTCTCTGCTTCTGGCGTTTCTGCTGTTTCAGATGCAGCAACCACTGCTTCTTCTGAAGTTTCAGCGTTTTCGCCGTCTACTGTCTCTTCATCTTCTTCCATCAGGTGTGCAGGAATACGCGTTACGCTACTTGCTTTAGCACCTTTTGTCTTGAAGATTGTAACACCTTGCGTGTTACGGCCAACGCAGCTAATGCCATCTGCCGTTGTACGAATCACCTGACCATCTGTTGTGATAATCATAATGTGGTCACCATCGCCAATTGGCAGGCTAGCTGTTACTGGGCCGTTACGCTCAGATGTTTTAATCGAGATTACGCCCATAGTACCGCGGCTTCTTGCAGGGTAGTCTTCTGCAAGAGTTCGCTTACCAAAGCCGTTTTCTGTAATACTTAGAATGTATTTGTCTGCTTCTTTATCCACAATTACATCCATGCTCACAAGCTCATCACCTTCGCGCAGTGTCATACCTTTTACGCCGTAAGCTGTACGGCTGGCAATGGTACGGAGCGTCTCTACTGGGAAACGTACGGCTTGGCCATTTTTAGAGCAAAGGAACACGTCCCCTTCCTCTGATGGGCAAATGCGTACACTCACAAGCTCGTCGCCTTCGTTCAGGTTGATACCCTTAATACCGCCGCTGTGTACGTTAGAAAACGCACCAAGTGGTGTTTTACGCACAAGCCCTTCGCGGGTTGCAAACATCGCAACCATACCGTCCCAAGCTTCTGCGTCTTGCGGTGCAGGCAGCACCTTAAGAACGCGCTCATCTTTTTCAATTGGTAGCAGGTTAATAAGCGCCTTACCGCGTGAACCCGCGCTGGCAACAGGAAGTTCCCATACTTTTAGCTTGTACACTTTACCGTTGCTTGAGAAGAAGAACACAGGGTCATGCGTGTTTGCCACAAGGAATTCCTGCACCTGCTCTTCTTCGTTTTTCATGTTGGCAATAGATTTACCTTGTCCGCCGCGGCGCTGAGAACGGTAAGCATCCATAGGCTGGCGCTTCACGTAACCATCGCTAGAAATTGTCACAACCATTTCTTCTGGTTTGATCAGGTCTTCAATATCCATGCTGACAGCACCGTCTTGCATTTCAGTACGACGCTCTGCTGCGCCTTTCAGGCTGAGCAGGTCACGCATTTCAAGAATTTCTTCTTTAATAAGTGTCAGCATCACACCGCGATCAGAAAGAATTTCAACCAGTCCTTTAATCACTTCAGAAATATCTGTTGCTTCTTCAACAATTTTATCGCGTTCAAGGCCAGTTAGGCGATGCAGGCGAAGATCTAGAATCGCTTGCGCTTGAATGCTGCTCATGCGGTAAACCTTGCCGTTTGGCATAGGTTCGCCCAGAAGCTCAATCAGGCTTACAACGCTCTGCGCGTCAAAGTCGCGCGCCATAAGTTGATCTTTAGCAGCGCTAGGATCTGGTGCGTTACGAACGATTTTAATCACATCATCAATGTTAGAAACAGCAAGAGCCAAACCAACCAACACGTGAGCACGAGCACGCGCTTTACTGAGTTCAAACTTGGTGCGGCGCGTTACAACGTCTACGCGGTGGTTAATAAAGCATCCAAGAATTTCTTTAAGGCCCATAAGCTTAGGACGACCACGATCTAGTGCAAGCATGTTGTATGAGAAGCTTGATTGAAGAGCTGTGTGCTTAAATAGTTGGTTTAGCACAACTTCATGGCTTGCATCGCGGCGAATTTCAATCACCACACGCACACCTTCACGGTTACTCTCATCCTGAATATGTGTAATGCCATCAATCACTTTATCGCGTACCAGTTCAGCAATACGCTCAACCAGTTTAGATTTGTTTACTTGGTACGGCATTTCCGTAATGATAATGGCGTCTTTGTTACGAATTTCTTCAACGTTTGTGCGGCCACGCATCATCACACTACCACGGCCTGTCATCATTGCTGCCTTAAAGCCATCACGGCCCATAGCAATACCACCCGTTGGGAAATCTGGCCCTTGAACAAAATCAAGAAGCTGCTCAGTTTCACACTCAGGGTTATCAATCTGGAAGATTGTTGCATCAATCATCTCTAGCGGATTATGCGGCGGAATGTTTGTCGCCATACCAACAGCAATACCACCCGCTCCGTTAATGAGGAGGTTTGGGTAGCGCGCAGGAAGCACTTCTGGCTCCATCGCATGGCCATCGTAGTTGGGGCGGAATGTAACGGTATCTTTTTCAATGTCGCCTAAAAGTGTGGACGCTGCGCGAGACATACGTGTTTCCGTATAACGCATAGCAGCGGCTT
>JAPKEQ010000103.1 GCA_028821995.1 Alphaproteobacteria bacterium | reverse complement strand
CACCAAGAAGAAAAACCATAAGCGCGACAGGGACACGCTTACCAAGGATAATAATGACACCTACAGCAAAAGCAATATCTGTTGCAGATGGAATTGCCCACCCTTTAATTGCAGTCGGATCCATTTTATTGAAAAACACATAAATAAGCGCTGGTACAGCCATACCACCAATAGCGGCAATAACAGGCAGCATATAACGAGATCTACCCTTAAGCTTCCCCTCTAAAACCTCACGCTTAATTTCAAGACCCACAAGGAAGAAGAAAATTGCCATAAGGCCGTCGTTAATCCAATGGATAATATCTTTATTAATAGACCAATCCCCAATAGAGACTGCGGCACGCATATCATGCAGAATATGATGGTACATATGCCCCCAAGGTTCAATGTTTGCGATAAACATGGCGAAAATTGCACAAATTACGAGAATAATACCACCGGCAGCTTCCATCTGAAGGAAGTCGCGTAAAGGATTAAACACCTTCAACTGCGGCTTAATTGGTTTTGTCATGGGTTTGACCTTTTTATTATTAATAAATTTAAATAACGTTCACTTTATATGCTACGGAGCACAAATAACAAAAGCAACAATTTGCATACAAACAGAAAACGCCCCCAGATATTTGGGGGCGTCCATGTGTGCTTTTTAACACTTTTCAAATGGCTAGTTTACAATTCTCCAAGTTCCATCAGGCTGCTGACAAGCAACGCCATAAGCGTTTTGGTTTGTGCCATCTACAAAAATAGTTTGCTGAAACTCGCGGCAGTAACTTCCGTTACTTGCACGGCCATCACGCACAGGTGTAATGGTGCCAGAGTTACCAGACTGTGGGTTTGCCCAGTTAATTTGCTGACCAACAGGCGCGCTGTAAGCTTGCGTTGCGGCTTGATTATAATACATCATATCAGCACGATCGAGAGAGGTTCCGATTGAATTTCCAAGGAATGCGCCAAGAAGCGTTCCACCGATCGTTGCAGCAGTATTGCCGCTACCCTGTCCAATTTGATTACCAGCAATACCACCAAGAACACCGCCAAGCGCTGTGCCCATTTGTTGTTTATTAGGTCCGGTTCCCTGTGTACAAGCTGACAAAAGAATTGTTGTACAAGCAAGAAGCGTAAAAATTTGTTTCATCGTCATTTTCTTTCTTTGACTCTTTACTTCACGAATTATGCGTGAAGATTTCTTTAAAATCAAGCAACAGCATGGAAGGTATTTTCCGTCGCAAGCCCACCGCTTAAAATGTTTACAATACGCTGCGCTGCAAGACCGTCCCCATAAGGGTTGGCCGCAGCTGACATTTGCCTATAAGCAACCTCACTATCAAGAAGCTCCTGTACTGCTGGCACAATACGCTCTGTTTTGGTTCCCACAAGCTTTACAGTACCAGAAAGCACCGCATCAGGGCGCTCTGTTACATCGCGCATCACAAGAACAGGCTTCCCAAGGGCTGGCGCCTCTTCTTGAAGGCCGCCTGAATCTGTTAAAATAATGTCACTTCTTTCCATAAGCGCTACAAAATCTGGATAATCTTGAGGCTCAATAAGTTTAATATTCTCAATGCCAGATAAATGGCTTTCCACCGCCTCTTTGACTACAGGGTTCATATGCACAGGGTACACAATTTCAAGGTTACTGTTAGCCTCTGCAAGCTGCTTAAGGGCCTCGCAAATACCATCAAAACCATCTCCATAGTTTTCACGGCGGTGCCCCGTTACAAGCAGCATTTTTTTATCTTTAGGAATATCAATAACTGCAGGCCTTGGGTTTGCTTTCAACAAATCAACCGTATCATAAAGCGCATCAACTACACTGTTTCCTGTAATAAATACGTTTCCCGTTACGTTCTCCTCAAACAAGGCTTCTGCTGCTGTTTCCGTTGGCGCAAAATGCCAATAAGCCAGAGGTGCAATCAAGCGGCGATTCCCTTCTTCTGGGTAAGGCGCATAAAGGTTATCTGTACGAAGACCTGCTTCTACATGAGCGACGCGAATGGGACGTTTTTCGTTAAAATTAAAGCAGTAATGCGCAGCAAGCGCCGCCACAAATCCTGTTGTTGTATCACCATGAACGGCAACAATATGTGGGTTTTCTTTCACAAAAATATCATGAAGCCCTGCCATAACTTTACCTGCAAGATAGCTAAGAGGTTGCCCCGGCTCCATAACATCCAAGGTGTAATGAGGTTCAATATTAAACCACTCCAAAACACCCTTAATCATATCTTTATGCTGACCTGTATTTACAATAACAGAATCAAAGCGATCATCTGAGCTTAGCGCACGTAGAACCGGCGCCATTTTAATCGCGTCTGGGCGCGTACCAATCACACTAATAATTTTTTGTTTTTTAACAGTCATGAAAAATCTATTTTCCTCTATACATTAAGACACTGTCCATCAAGGATGGTACAATTACCCGCTCAGCGCCCCATTTATCTCGAAGCTTCATATAATATTCTAGTGGGTTTAACAGCTGAAGAAATAAAACACCATCAATATTTTCTGGAAGAATTTCTTCCTCATAAAAGCCACCTCCCTGCCAAAGCATATCTGTTTGGCCAAGCCTTCCAACCACAAGATTATTTCCAAGCTTTAAGCTTGCAAGGTAAGCAATATCACAAAGCGCATCATCTCCGTAAACTACAAGCTGCTTCATGTTACTTTCAGAAGCTTTCAGCAGTGCTTGAGCAATGGATTCTTTTGCGCTGTCGTAAAAATTCATATTCGCCAAAATAAGCCCTGAAGCCATACGGCTCTTTTCAACAACCCCCTTGGGTGTTAGGCGGTAGCCCAGTTTCTGCTGGCAAGGTGAAGTTTTTTGAAGAAGCCCCTCTGAAAGGCAATCCTTAAGGTGGGAGTTTGCCGCACCAAGCGCAATGCCAAGCTCTTTAGCAAGCTGCCTTTGGCTCAAGCTTTTCTCCTGTTCAATCGCAGTCAATAAGCCTACCTTAATCAGGCATGTACGCTGTTCGGCCGAAAGAACTGTTGGTAGCAATGGAGAACCCTATTTTTATTTTTCAACGTCAGGTAGATTAAAACGAGAGATTTATCAGGTCAACCAAAAAGTGTTCATTTACTGAACGGACTGTTTGAGCGCTATAATATTATTTTGAATTTCACCGTTTTTAAATACGGCGCTTCCTGCCACAAACACATCTGCGCCAGCCTCTACGCAAAGCGGTAGCGTTGAAAGATCAACACCACCATCAACAGACAATGTAATGCTCCGCCCACTTGCCTGAATCGCAGACCTCAGCGTTTTAACCTTAGGAAGCATATCATGCATAAAGGACTGCCCACCAAAACCTGGCTTAACTGTCATTACAAGAACATGGTCAAGTACATTTATATAGGGCAAAATTTCCTCTACCGAAGTGGAAGGGTTCAATGAAAGGCCAAACTTTTTACCTGCGTTATGCACCTGATCTGCACATGATTTTACATCTTCTGTCGACTCAATATGTAGCGTTAAAATATCAGCGCCTGCATCAAGGTAAGCCTCAACCCACTTATCAGAATTTTCAATCATCAAATGCACATCAAAGGGAAGCTGGGTATATGTGCGCCACTGCTTAATAAGCGGGGCGCCAAAGGTCATATTTGGAACAAAGTGGCCATCCATTACATCCACATGAATCCAGTCAGCACCTGCACTTTCAAGGCGCTCAAGGTCTTTTGCCATGTTGGCAAAATCAGCTGATAAGATAGAGGGTGCGATTTTCATTTTTTTGGCTCTCCTGCAATATGCTCGTTCTCAAGTAAGAAACGCTATAATACTACTGAACTTTTTTAAGTGCCGCGACAAAAAAACCATCCCCACCCTTGCTTGGAGATAAACGTATTGTACCTGCCATAGGTGCATTTATCATGCTAGGCCAGCGGTACGCAGATAAATCAACCAGCTGCATATCCTTGTTTTTTTCTAAGAATTTTGTCAAAAGATGTTCATTTTCTTCTGGTAGAAGCGAGCAAGTGGCATAAACAACCACACCATTTTTTGAAACAAGCGCGCAGGCCTTTTGCAGCAATCGCTCCTGCAGATGAGTAAGCTCCTCAATGCCATGAGAAGACCTCGTAAAGAAAACATCAGGATGACGCCTTGTTGTACCAAGGGCACTACATGGGGCATCAAGAAGAATTGCATCATACGCGCCTTCTAAAGT
>JAPKEQ010000022.1 GCA_028821995.1 Alphaproteobacteria bacterium | reverse complement strand
TCTTGCGCCTGTTGCTACAATAGCATTTGTAAAAGATACGCTAGATACCTTGCCTTTTTTACCTGTCACATCCAACGTGTTTTTAGATGAAAATTTTGCAATACCTTCAATAACATCAATTTTATTTTTCTTCATAAGATACTCAACACCACCAGAAAGCTTACCTGCAACATCACGGCTTCTGCTAATCAGTTTTTTTACGTCAACATCTACGCCCTTAACCTTAAAACCAAAATCACCTGCATGAGACATAGCAGTATAAAATTTAGAAGCTTTCAGCAGGGCTTTTGTTGGGATGCACCCCCAGTTAAGGCACACACCGCCAAGTTTTTCTTTTTCAATTACAGCCACGCTTTTTCCAAGTTGAGCAGCACGAATTGCCGCTGTATAGCCGCCAGGGCCACCTCCAATTACTACAACATCATAAGTTTGAGACATGGTTCTTATCCTTTATTTTTATTTTGCTGATATACAGCATATGAATCTCTAAACCCTCGCATTACAACAAACGGGGTTTTCTCCATCAAAAAATTAATTTCATCTTCATTTAACTTAAAGAGACGCTCAACTTCCTCTTTATTTGGTTCGGGCAGTTCTCCAGCATATGTACCAAAGAACACATGACACAGACCATAAGTTCCCCAGCTTTCAAAGGCAAAATCAAGCTTTACTTCAAAATTAAGCTCTTCTGCAAGCTCTCGCTTCGCAGCCTCATCAAAAGTTTCTCCTGCATGCACTTGGCCGCCAACCGCGCATTCTATAAGGTTTGGCCGAAAGCTTTTTTCACGTGAGCGCTGCTGCAGAATCCAATGCCCCTCTTCATCAAAAAGAAAGACTTGAATCCACCGCGTCAAATACTCTTTTGCATCTACGCGCGGACAAGTACGTATCACCCGCCCTGTTTCATCAATTATATCAACGCGTTCAGACACAAATATTTACTTTTTACCGTAATATTCGCTATTGTCCATATTATGGCATTTTGTACAGGTGTGGACGCAACCAGAAAGGCTCATAACAGCTATCGCTAAAACTAATATTTTCATGTGTATTTCTTTCTTTAGGCAAACATTGTTACTGGGTTTTCAAGGTAGAATTTAATTTTTCCGATCAGCTCTGCGCCAAGTGCGCCGTCTACCACGCGATGATCAACAGACATGGTCATTGTCATGATGCTTGCCACATCAAGCCCACCATCTCTTACAACAGGGCGCTCCTCAGCAACACCGCAGGCCAATATACAGCTTTGCGGCGGATTAATAATCGCATCAAAATGCTTAATGCCATACATACCAAGGTTAGACACACTAAATGTACCGCCCTGATATTGCTCAGGTGCAAGCTTACCTGCGCGCGCAAGGCCTGCAAGCTCTTTCATTTCTGTTGACAGGCTTACAATGCTTTTCTCATCTGAGCTTGTAAGGATTGGCGTAATAAGGCCGCCTTCAATTGCAACAGCTACGCTTACATCAACGCTCCCGTGACGCACAAGCCCCTCATCGCTCCAGCTTGCATTCGCATCAGGATGTGCACGCAGCGCGAGAGAACTTGCCTTAATAATAAAGTCATTCACTGAAATTTTATAAGCTGGTTTACCGCTTTCATCTTTACCAGCCATATTATTAAGCTGCGCGCGTGCTTCGTTTAAAGCATCCATTTCTACATCGACCGTAAGGTAAAAATGCGGCACAGATTGCTTAGCTTCTACAAGACGATTTGCAATAGTTTTACGCATCATCGTGTGCGGTTCAACTGTGGCATTAAGCGGCTTAGCTGCTTGCAGTGCCATTGGCATAGACCCGCCGGCATTTAAAACAACGGCTCCGTCAACGTCAGATTTTACAACACGTCCACCAGGACCGCTGCCTTGTACTGCGCCAAGATCAATGCCGCGCTGCTGCGCAATTTTACGTGCTACCGGGCTTGCTTTCACACGCCCTGTATTTGCTGGAGATGTAACTGCTGTCATCTTTGGCAGCTCAGGTTTAACTACTTTAGCAGCAGGGGCTACTGCTGTAGGCTTAACTTCAGCCTTTGGTGCCTCTTCTGCTTTTTCCTTTACTGCAGGAGCTGCAGCTTGGGATGCAGGTGTATAATCTTTAGCAACCATCTCACCCTCTTCTTTAAGAACAGCAATCGGTGTACCCACTTGAATTTCAACGCCAGCCTTACCAATAATACTATGAATAATACCATCATCAGTTGCTTCAACTTCCATAGTCGCTTTATCAGTTTCAACTTCGGCAATAACATCGCCAGCGCTTACACTGTCGCCTTCTTTCACTGACCATCCGGCCAGCCTGCCTTCTGTCATTGTTGGCGAGAGTTGAGGCATAAGTACGTCAATTGGCATAATTTATTCTCCAGATTCCTGTTGTTCTTGTCTGTTATGTATATCGTGCCTGTTATGCAGGTACTGCATGAACTTACGATAGGCTAAATCTACTTTTGCAATAGTATGATGCGTTACTGATGAAAGTTTTGTTTGCTGAATACGCGAAAACTGCTCAAATGCATCAGTATCACCCATCGCTGCTTGTGCAAGTGTTTTACCAGCAAGGTACATGCTTACTTGGCCATGCCCTGTAAGTCCATGAGCCACAAAAACATCTTCATGTGTTTTTTCAAATACTGGCATAAAGTTCATGGCAACTCCTGCGTAATGGTTCCAAATATAGTCAATTTCCAAGTTATGCAGTTGTGGAAAAACTTTGAGCCATGTCTTTTGAATAATATGGGTTAGTTTTTCGCCTTTACCTGCAAACATTCGTCCAGAGCCCACCATAACAAGGCGTTTATCTAAAATAGTAATATGGTCTCCTAATGGGCCAAACTCGCTAAATGAATCCTTAAGGGGCAATAGGCTTTGGAGCACTTTTTCATCCATTGTTTTACTTACAATTTGATAAACAGGCTTGGCAACCGTGCGCGCCTTATTAGGAAGAAGTACACCATTCATATAAGCTGTAGCACAAACAATAACCTTGTTTGCTTTAATGTGCCTGCCGTTTTCAAGCGTTACGCTTGTCACCTGGCCCGTATTAATACTTTTAACTGGCGAGTATTCATAAATTTTAAGGCCTTTTTTTATACCATCTTCAGCAAGGCCATAAAGAAACTTAGTTGGATGAAAAGATGCGGCTTTTGCAAAGTAAACAAGTTTATCATAATACTGCGAGCCAAGGTGTACGGACGCTTTTTTCTCATTTAGCATTTCAATAGGATCATCGCTAACCCAAAGGCTTAGTTGATTTATAGATTTTTCAAATTTATCTACATTGTTTCCATGCTTTGCGCCAACAAGAATGCCGCGAGAAATATCACAGTCAATTTCAAGTGTATCTGCAAGCTCAATCATTTCTTCTCGCGCTGCAATTGAACGCTGCCAAATATCAATGGCACTTCCACGGCCTACAACATCTACAAGGTCATCAAAAAAGCAGTTAAAACCAGCCTTAAGATGACCACCGCCACGCCCCGTTGCGCCAAAAGAAATGGTAGATGGCTCAAGAACAATACAGCTTTGCCCTTTTTCAGCAACAGCCTGTCCTGCAGCAACTGCCGTTAGCCCGCCGCCAATAATTACAACATCAGCAGAAGCATCCTGCTCAAGAGATTCGTATGAAACTCTATTCTCTGTGGTGAGCTCAAACCATGTTTGCATTGCCTGCGTCATACGCTAAGCATCTCCTTTGCAGCTGCTTTAATGCTCTCAACTTGAGGAAGAGCCATATCTTCTAGGTTTTTAGCATAAGGAAGCGGCACATCAGCTGCGCTGAGGCGTTTTACAGGGCCATCCAAATCGTCAAAAGCATTATCATTAATAATCGCAATAATTTCACTTGCGACACCATAAGCAGGCCAGCTTTCTTCCACAACAATGGCCCGGTTTGTTTTGCGCACACTGTTAATAATTGTACCTTGGTCAATCGGGCGAATCGTACGCAGGTCAATCACCTCCGCGCTGATGCCTTCTTTTTCAAGTTCTTTAGCTGCTTCAAGGGCTTTAATGGCCATAATTGAGTAAGAAATTAAGGTCACATCTGTGCCTTCTTTCATCACATTTGCTTTGCCAATTGGCGTTGTATGGTCTCCTTCTGGAACCTCCCACTCACTTCCGTACAAAAGCTCGTTTTCAAGTACAACAACGGGGCTTTCATCACGAATAGCGGACTTAATAAGCCCTTTTGCATCTGCCGCATTTGACGGACAAACAACTTTAAGGCCAGGGATATGCCCGTACCAGCTTGCGTAATCTTGGCTGTGTTGTGCGCCAACGCGAGAGGCTGCGCCATTTGGCCCTCTAAATACGATAGGGCACTTCACCATACCGCCGCTCATATAAAGCGTTTTAGCAGCACTATTAATGATATGATCACAAGCTAGCATTGCAAAGTTCCATGTCATAAATTCTACAACAGGACGAAGCCCCGCCATCGCGGCGCCTGTTGCAACGCCTGCAAAACCAACCTCACTAATAGGTGTATCAATTACGCGCTTTTCACCAAACTCTTCAAGTAAGCCTTGAGAACATTTATAAGCACCTTGGTACTCAGCAACTTCTTCTCCCATAAGGAAAACATCACCATCCTTACGCATTTCTTCAGCCATGCCGTCTCTGAGTGCATCACGATATGTTTGCATAACCATTAGTCTTGCCCTCCGTTCTCTGGCAGTACATCTGTCCACATTTCTCTCGCATCTGGCGCTGAAGCGGACATTGCTTTTTCAGTTGCTACGTTTACAGTTTCTTTAGAGGCTTTATCAAGCTTCTTCAATTCATCATCTTTAACGCCGTACTCTTTTCCAAGCAGCTCTGCAAGCGCCTCAATTGGGTCGCGTTCTTTTTTCACGTCATCAACTTCATCACGGGTTCTGTATTTTGCAGGGTCGCTCATTGAGTGACCGCGGTAACGGTACGTATCCATCTCAAGTAAGTATGGTCCTTTACCTGCGCGCACATGTTTAAGTGCCTCCGTTGTCGCAGCATGCACTTCAAAGAAATCCATCCCATCTACGCGCTTGGCCGGAATACCAAACGGCTCCGCACGTTTGTAAAATTCACCAGCTGAACCACGCTTAGTTGATGTTCCCATAGCGTATTGGTTGTTCTCAATTACAAAAACAACAGGAAGTTTCCATAGCGCTGCCATATTAAATGTTTCATAAACCTGTCCGCCGTTCATCGCCCCGTCGCCAATATAAGCAAAAGATGCACGGTCTTCTCCGCGATATTTAGAGGCAAACGCAAGACCAGCACCAAGTGGAACCTGAGCCGCAACAATGCCATGCCCGCCCCAGAAGTGCTTAGACGGCTCAAACATGTGCATGCTACCGCCCTTCCCTTTAGAAATACCTGTCTCCTTACCCATAAGCTCAGCCATAACTTGCTCAGGCTCAACGCCGCAGGCAATAGCATGAGCGTGACAGCGATAAGATGTAATCTGATCATCATCAGCGCGCCCAGCAGAACGAATACCCGTGACTACAGCTTCTTGGCCAATGTAGAGGTGGCAGAATCCACCAATTTTACCTTGCTGGTACATCGTGGCTGCTTTTTCTTCAAAACGACGAAGCAGTGACATTTGACTATAAACATCAAGTAGCTGTTTTTTTGTAAATGGCTTTTTATTTACAAGATTTACAGACTTTGATGGTGTTTTTTTTGCAAGTTTTGCAGGCATTTATTTTTGTCCTTCTTTTGCAAGTTTTTCAATCATAGATAATACGTTTATATCAAATTTATCCTGTTCTTTACGCATAAGTTTAATCGCGTCCTTAGATGACATTTCTTCTCTATAGGCACGCGGCTTTGTAAGAGCGCAATACACATCACAAGCCCCAAGCACGCGTGAAAGCATGTTAATTTCAGCTTCTTTAGCGCCATAAGGATAACCAGATCCATCGAGGCGTTCATACATTTGCTGTACAACTTGTGCCACAGGAAAATCAAAATGAAGGTCCTCTAAAACACGCATAGCATGCGGAATGTGCTGCTGAAGCTTTCCAAGCTCCGTTTTGGTAAGCTTACCTTTTTTAGTAAGTACCTCTTGCGGTACAAATATTTTACCAACACCAGAAAGAAGCGCGCTATAGAAGAGTGTTGAACGCTCTGGAATGGGCATTTTCATAGCATTAGAAACTTTAAGTGCTGTACGTGCCACACGCTCATGATGGCCTGAAAGATAAGGATCACGAATTTCTACAGCCTTAACAAGCGCCATCATGGCCTGCTCTTGAATACTGACGCGCTGGCGGTTTCTTGTTGAAAGAAGATGCCCGATCATTACAAACAAAAATGCGCTGACAAGAATCACAACAAGTATCGTAAGGGTATAAACAGTATGTTTAAAGCTTTGTAAAGGTGTCAAAGCGTCTGTAGCTATATACTCATAGCCAAGTACAAATGGTGAATCATTCACAGGCGTAAATGAAGCAAAGGCAATTTTCCCATCCACAAGGCTTTCCATAGGTCTAAATGTTGACAGTTTCGCAATACCAACACTATGAGAGACAACAGCACTATCTGGGACCACCTTTGAAGAAGCAAGGCTTCCAACGTTAACCCACTCAAGACCTTCTGAACCTGCTTGATAAAGGTATGCCCGCTCGCCTTCGCTTGCAAGCTTACCAAGATCAAGTAATTCAACAACATCGCTCTCCACAAGAAATTCACTCAGAAGAAGTGCTACAACTTTTTGCCCATGCACATCATCATCTAAAGAAAGAATAGGCTTCGCAACGGCCGTAATCATCCCAAAGTCATTATCGCTTAATGTTGAAAACTGTACTTTTGAAGTTTCGAAACTCTTTTGAATAATATTTTTATACTCAGCACCAATTGTACCTGCCTCACGGCTGCTCATCAGCACACGCCCATCAGAAGATACAACAAAAGCGCCGTTAAGTTTGTTTTGTTCAGCGTAGTCAACCATTGCCTGCTGCAAGTAAGGAAGCTGCTGAACAAGAGACTGTTCAACAGAATCATTATTTTCAGAGAGCGCCGCCTCTGAAGCATAAAGCTGAATCAAATGAGAAGAGACAATATGATCCCCCACGCGAGAAAGCCCATCAAGCCAAGCAGACATAACTTCTGCCTTAGACTCTACCTGAAGCTCAGCACGGTTCATAATATCTTTACGCACATCAATTTCGCGCTCGCCCACAATCATAAGCGCAGCCCAAAGGCCAATAGAAATAATAACAAGTAAAACAAGCATTCCCCAACGCATAAGGGCTGCCATTGGCATATAAAACGCACTTTTAGTTGGCATATCCTTTAGCGTACTCTGAATTGTCGACATTGATTGCGACATTAACTATCTCCTTACTTTCTGCCCATTTCTCTTGGCATAATGTGTGCCCACCTTGTGGTTTCATTTACTGAATAATACGGCAAGTATTGCATAACTTGCGTATCAGGTAAAACAACATCAAACAAACTATCCATAACATAGAAGGTATCTGCGTATTTCACAACGAGGACTGCGTGAGCAATGTTACGCACTGTGTCTTTTACGACAGCAAGGCGCATATCCTCTGGGTTAAATCCAAGACGCTTCAATGTTACATATTTAAAAATTGCATAATCTTCACAATCGCCAGAGTTTGGCAAAAACTCTGTTGGCGTTGCCCAATAGTCAGACACGCCATAGTTTTTGTAATCTTCTATATAGGGCCATTGATTTGCAAAACTATTGACAGCCTGAATAGTCGCCAGCCCGCCTTCCCCCTGAAGAGATCTAATTTTCCCACGCCAAGAGAGCATCGCACCGCCGCCACATTCACGCACATCCTTAGCGCATTTTGCATAAGCCTTCTCTTCTTTTTGGAGGGTTTTAAGAACGCGCGTCCACTTTGGGAGAGCCTTCAAGCTCTTCGCCCTAAACTCAATTGTGCCAAAAAGCCCATCTCCTGCAAATGCAGGCAGAGCTCCCATCAGGAGCCCCATCATACAAGCACTTACAACAAGAGATTTTCGCACGTACGTTTCCTAGCGTTCACTTAGCGCATTTTGGCGCATCTTGTTAAATGGTTTCATCATGTAATTCCAAACTGTTTTTTTACCAGTTAAAATCTCAACGGTAGCCACCATACCTGGCATAATTGGTAAAGGCTTTTCCTCGGTTCCCAAATATCCTTTATCTGTTCTCACCTGAATTTCATAAAAAGGCTCGCCGGTTTTCTCGTCCTGAACCGTATCTGCTGCAATTTGAATCAGCCTCGCTTCAAGACTGCCATAAACAGAAGGGTCATAGGCTGTAATTTTTACGCGAGATTTTTGGTTCGGGCGTAAAAACGCCACATCCTGAGGACGAATACGTGCCTCAACAACAAGATTTTCTTCAATCGGCACAACCTCAACAATATCCATACCCGGCTGAATGACTTGCCCCACAGTGTTTACAAGAACGCGCTTAATTGTACCATGCACAGGAGAGCGCACAGTTGTACGATCCACCTGATCTTCCACCGCCTTAACAGCTTCTTGCAAGCGCCCAAGCTCATCCTTTTTCTCTGTAAGCTCGGTCAAAGCTTCCGTACGTTTGCGGGCCACAGCCTCTTCTACGCGCTGCCTTGCCTCTTTAATAGCCGCTTCAGCTCTCGGTACAGCATGTTTTGCAGCATCCATTTCACCGCGCAGATCGTTTACTTGGCGTTTAAGGCGTAGAATATCGACCTTGGATACAACACCCTTCTCCTCAAGCGGAATGGTCATCTGCAGCTCTTCATTCAAAATTCTATAAGAACGGGAAGCCTGTCCTGATTTTGTTTTTACTTCTCTCAGTTCTTGCTGCTTTTGTTCCAGTTGACGCGTCAAAATTTCTACAGCTGACTGAATCTCTTCTTTACGAGAAAGATACAATGTATTTTCAGAGCCAATAATTTGGGGCGCCTCACTTACCACTTCTGCTGGCCATTCTGGTTTTTCATCTTCCAGTTCAGCATCCAAACGCGCAACAGCCGCCATGAGCGTATAAATACGAGCACGGCGTTCACCAAGGGTGGACGCAAAGCCTGTGTCATCAATACGCACAAGAATATCACCTTTATTCACAATAGCGCCGCTAGATGTAAGAATTTCTTTTACGATACCACCTTCAAGGTTTTGTACCGTTTGCGTGTCCCCAGATGGAATCACCTTCCCTTGGCCGCGCGTAACTTCATCAAGTTTTGCAAGCATGGCCCAAATAATAAAAAATACAAAAAATAAAGTAATCGCCCAAAACAATCGGTTTGCAATAGGATGAACCCCACGCAGCGTTGCTTGACGCACGTCATCCATAAAAATGCCATCTTCCCATGCTGGTGGGAAAAACCAGTTCATAATGTTTTTCCACATCTTCTCAGGACGACCTGCCGCTTTAAGATCACCGCCAAGCGTGCTGTTTTTTCTATCTTTTCTAGACTGCTTTTTGGGCTTTTTTTCTGCCACTGGCTCGTCTGGAATACGAGATGAGTACATGTGCGCCTTCTCTCTTTATTTCTTCAAGGTTTTAGATTTGCCCGACAAGCTTTTCAACACTTCATCCTTAGGCCCATCTGCAATAATATTTGCGTTATCCATAACAATCACACGGTCAACAAGGTCTAACATCGTAAATTTATGTGTCACTAGAATAACTGTTTTATCTTTAATCGCTTTTTTAAGGTGTCCAAGCAGCTGCATTTCTGTGCGGTTATCCATCTCACTGGTAGGCTCATCAAGCAACAAAATTGGAGGGTTCTTTAAAATAGCACGTGCCAAAGAAACAGCTTGGCGCTGACCGCCAGAAAGACTATCCCCACGCTCACCTACTGGCATATCAAGCCCCATAGGGTGCCTATTTGCAAATTCATTCACACCACTCATCTCTACAGCTTCTTGCAGCTGCTCTTGTGTGGCTCCTGGCGCACCAAGCATAATGTTATGGCGTAGCGTTCCGCTAAACAGAATAATATTTTGCGGCACATAGCCAATATTTTTACGAATCTGTACAGGGTCAACCTGACGAATCTCTAGATCATCAAATAGAATGCTCCCTTTCGTCGGGTTATAAAGATTAAGCAAAAGACGAAGCAATGAACTCTTACCAGAGCCTGTACGGCCAATAATTGCAACCTTCTCGCCTGGCTCAATTTTAAAACTAATATCCTTCATGCTTTCAAGTGGTGCATTAGGATAAATGAAAGATACATCTTTAAACTCGACCTGCCCTGTAGAATTGCCAAGATACACAAAGTTTTTACCGTCAGGACGCTCAACTTCCATATCCATAATACCGTTTAACGTATCCAGAGATTGCATCGCCTGATTATAACGCGCGTAAAGCGCAACAGCTTGGCTGAGAGGTGCCATGGTACGGCCTGCCAGAAGCGTACAAGCCACAAGCGCACCCACAGACATATAACCGCCCTTAATCATAAACACACCAACAACAACAATACCTACAGTTACCATTTGCTGAATAAAGCCAGCAAAGTTCTGCCCGATAGACGCAAGCAAGCGGGTACGCTGACCAACACGCGCCACAGAACCAACAGACTGCTCCCAACGCGCTTGCATAATACTTTGCATATTAAGGCTTTTAATGGCTTCAAGGCCGTTAATGGTTTCCACAAGATGTCCATGCTTAGCATCAAGATCTTGCATCGCCTGCTGAATAATCGCCTTCATAGGAGATTGAACTGTAAAACTTACAAATAATACGATAGGAATCGCTAAAAGCGGCACAATCGCAACCCAGCCGCCAATAATTGCAATTACGCCAATAAAGATTAAAATGAAAGGGAGATCAATAAGCGTGGTGAGCGTTGCCGATGTAAAAAAGTCACGCAAAGATTCAAACTCACGGAGCTGGTTTGCAAATGCACCGCTAGAAGACCCCTGCTTACCAAGCCTAATATTAAGCACCTGTTGATAAAGCTGACCAGAAAGCAGAATGTCTGCGCCTCGCCCTGCTGTGTCAATAAAGTAACCGCGCAGCACTTTTAATATAAAGTCAAAAACATAAGCTGTCCCAATACCAAGGGCCAAAACTGTCAGCGTTTCAATAGCATTATTAGGAACAACACGATCATAAACATTCATGACAAACAGCGGAGAAACCACTGCAATCATGTTAATCACCACTGCTGCAATAGCCACCTGAAAGTAAATCCAACGGAACTGCCAAAGCGTATCTCTAAACCAGCGCTCTCCAGAAGTCAGCACATCCGTTACAAAATCATGCATAGCCGCTGGTCTAGCTAAAATAACAGTGCCTGAATAAACAGAGTCAAATTCATCAAGAGTTGCAAAACGCTTTTCCTCGCCCGTTACAGGGTTTACAAGAACAACGCTACCATGCTCCCCCATTTCTTTTAAAACAAATGCAGGGCCAGCCTCATCTCCCTCACCCTTCAGAAGCACAAGCGCAGGCAGTACATGCCTAGAAAGTTCTTCTAGCTTTCTATCCACCACGCGAGAGTTAAGACCTGCACGCTTTGCCGCACGCACAAACAAGAAAGGTGTCAACTTTCCATTTTGCAAAGGAAGACCCACTGTTAAAGATTCTGCGTTAAACAGTTTACTATGGTGCTTCACAAAATACATAAGGCCAGCAAGAAGGTAGTCTGGCGCATGCACCTCTTCTGCTTCTGCTTGCTTTACATCAATGGAACCAAGAGCCGCTTGCTCTAACGTAGATTCTGTCACGTGTCACCTAAACTTTTTTTATTACTTGGCCATCATTATGACCCAACATATAAGTTATAGCTAGAAATTCATGACAAAAGCCCCGTTCTGAAACATCCAAAACCAACATAAAAGACACACTCTAAGACATTAAGAGTTGTTGGTTTTTGTCAAAAACACTTGTAAAGATTCAAGACATACACTATTTAAGGCACAATAAGTTGTAGGTTATATACAACTGTTTAAACGAGGTAAGAGAGAAAAAATGAAATTCACAGTTAAAGCGATGCTTGCAAGTGCCAGCCTAATGGTTGTTAGCTCTGCAGGCTACACTGAAACACTAGGACAAGCTGTTCAGCTTGCACTACAGAACCACCCAGATATTAAAATTGCGAAAAACCAGAAAGGTGCGATTGAGCACGAATGGCGCGTTGCTAAAGCTGGCTACCTGCCAACTTTAGACCTTGCTGCTGGTTATGGCGTAGAACGTAGTGAAAACAACACAACACGTAACCGTACAGGTAGAAACGGGACTGATGGCGAAGCACACAGAACGCTTAACCGTTACGAATCTAGCCTTACAGCAAGCCAAATGCTTTTTGATGGCCATGAAACAAGCAGCGAAATCTGCCAACAGAAAGAACGCTACAACTCTGCACGTTACAACGTGATGGAAGTTGAAGAAGCTGTTTCTCTTGCTGCAGTAGAAGCTTACGTTGAAGTGCTACGTAACATGGAGCTTGTTGCTATCTCTAAAGATAACTACAGCACGCACCTACGTTACCTAAAACAAATTAAACAGCGCGCCTCTGGTGGCCGCGGTAACATGGCAGATGTACGCCAAGCTGATGGTCGTGTGGCTCTTATCCGCGCAAACCTACAATCAGTTGAAGGTGATCTTGCTAACGCAAAAGCAAACTATCTAGAAGTTATTGGTAAACTTCCTGCAGGTGTTAACCTTCCAACACCGCCAGTTGAAGTTCTTCCATCTACTATTGATGATGCCATTGCACGTGCGATTGCAAACAACCCGGCTCTCGGCAGTGCACAGCACGATATTAAAGCGGCTAAAGCTGCAAAACAAACAGCTAAAGCTAGCTTTTACCCTCGCTTTGATGCTGAAGTGGAAGCGTCTTATGACCAAAACCATGCCGGCGTAAGCGAAAAAGGTGTAGACCGTAACTACCAAGCAATGGTACGCATGCGCTACAACCTTTACCGCGGTGGTGCTGATACAGCACGTGTACGTGAGCGTTCTAGCCGTGTTCAAGAAGCACGCGAATCACTTGAAAGAGATCGTCGTCTGATTGAAGAAGGCATGTACGTCGCTTGGAACAACCTGGAAACTGCTAGAACACGTATCCAGCCTCTAAGCCAACACGTTATGGCATCTGATGCAACGCGTAAGGCATACAGTGAGCAGTTTGACATTGGTCAGCGAAGCTTACTTGACCTTCTCGACTCTGAGATTGAGTTCTACGGAGCACGTAGTGCGCTCGTAAACGCAAAGTACGCACTTGATTTTGCAGTGTACAACGTACTTGCACAATCTGGTGAGCTCGCGAATACAGTTGGCGGACACCGCTCTTAAACAGAGCAACTCTTACCTCAAAAAGGGCGGTTTATCCGCCCTTTTTATGTGTTTAAAAATTGTTCACAATTTTTGTCAGTCAAACTGTCAGAGAGGATTAATTCCCTCCCCCAAAAATAGTAAGGGTATGGCGAATACGGTGAATTTAGAAAAAAAATTAAATTATTCAACGTTTTTATTTGTATACGGGGGTTGAAATCTGTACAAATGCGCCTACATCATTAATACCGCCTAAATAAGGGCGTTAATGACAGTATTTTTTGAGGAGGCCAAAACACATGTCAACAACACAGAATTCAAAGAACTCGGCAACGGAAACAACAGAGCAAGGTACAAACCTGTTTACTGGCATTCCAGAAGAGCAAACAACAGAGAACACAACTAACGTTCTCACTGTTTCATCCCCTAAAGGGAACTCAAGCGAAGCTTATACAGTTGAAGCTGGGGATCTTGTTAAACTCGTTGGGTTTAACGCATCAGATGCCACATTCAAAGTAGATGGCAACAATCTCATCATTTCTCTTGATGGCCAACCTGACATCTACCTTCTTGATTTTGCAAAGCTTCAAGGCACAGATGCCGAAAATACGACATTTATTGAACTTTCTGAAGGCGCCACTGTTGATGCAAACAGCCTCCTTGCACAGCTTACACCTGCTTCCTCTACAAACGGTGACACACAAACAGCCTCAAATGATGAAAATATTAACGACATTGAACCGGCCGCAGGTCCTGCAGCTGGTAACGCAGGCGGCGCAGGTTTCACGCCTCCTCCAGTTGCTAACGACAGCTTTGAAGCTGGCGGTGCTATTAGTTCTGTTATTGGTGACTTTCTTGTAGATAATAACTTTGGCCGTGTAGACGATAACCAACTTGAAACGCCAAACCGCGCCCCTGAAGCAAGAGATGATAATGGCGGCGCTGCTGAAGGCGATGCACATACAGTTAAAGAAGACGCTGTTCCAAACACTGTTTCTGGTAATGTTCTTGATAACGATACCGACCCTGATGGTGATACCCTACTGGTTGCAAACCCAGGCACATACACGCTTACATACGGCACACTGACTATTAATGCTGATGGGACATACACTTATGCTCTCGATAACAGTAACCCGCTTGTTAATGCACTTGATGATGGTGACACCCTCACTGATACATTCACATACCGTGCAACTGATGGACAACTACAAACACCAGCAAACCTTAACATTCGTATTCTTGGTACCAATGATGGCCCTGAACTTAAAAATGATATTGACCCTAACGACACAAGCCTGTCAATTAAGGAAGATGCTGTTCCAAACCACATTAACGGTAACGTGCTTGATAACGATGTTGACCCTGACGGCGATGTACTTAATGTTGTAAACACAGGCACTTACGTACTGAACTTTGGTACACTTACCATTAATGCAGATGGAACATACACATACACACTTGATAACAGTAACCCAACTGTAGATGCACTTGATAATGGTGACACGCTGACGGATAGCTTCACATACGAAGCCACTGATGGCGACTTGAATGATACAGCAGTTCTAACCATTACGATTCACGGCACAAACGATGCCCCTTCTCTTGTTGATGATACGAACACAATTAAGGAAGATGCCGTGCCAGATACAGTTTCTGGTAATGTGCTCACCAACGATACTGACGTTGAAGGTGACGCTCTAAGTGTAGCAAACCCTGGCGTTTACGTGCTAAACTACGGTACGCTGACACTTAACGCTGATGGCTCTTACACATACCAGCTTGATAACACAAATCCAGCTGTCAACAGCCTCAAAGACGGTGATAGCATTCAAGAATCATTTGTGTACAGTGCAACTGATGGCGATGCAACCTCTACAGCTAACCTCACGATCACAATCCACGGCACAAACGATGGCCCAGTAGCAAACGACGATGTTGCTGCAACAGATGAAGATACGCCAATTACAATTCCTGCTAGCGTTATTCTTGCAAATGACTACGAAAACGAAGGCGATGCATTTAGCATTACTGCTGTAAATGTTGTTTCTGGTGGCGGAACAGTGGTTCTTAATGCTGATGGTAGCGTAACTTACACGCCAATGCACAACTACAACGGCCCTGTTCAGCTTGAGTACACAATCACAGACACAGACGGCCTATCTGATACAGCCGTAATTGATATCAACGTCATCTCTATCAACGATGTACCGCTCGCACAAGATGATAAAGCAGTGACAGATGAAGATGTGCCTGTACGCATCACAAATGCAGATATTCTACGTAATGACTCAGACCCTGAAGGCGACCCTCTTACCATTACAACCGTTCGTGTTGTATCTGGTGGCGGAACGGCTATTCTTCAGCCAAATGGCGATGTGGTTTACACGCCTGCGCCAAACTACAACGGCCCTGCAGTGCTTGAGTATGTCGTAACAGATGGTAACGGTGACTTTGATAGCGCACTCATCAACATTGATGTTCTTCCTGTCAACGATGCACCTGTTGCAGTTGATGATGCAGCAGAAACGCCTGAGGACACACCAATTACAATTCCAGCGGCTAATATTCTTGCAAATGACACAGATCCTGACGGAGATGCGCTGACGATTACAGCAGTTTCAGTTGCATCTGGCGGTGGAACCGCAGTACTTAATGCTGATGGCAGCGTAACATACACGCCAGCAGCTAACTACAACGGTCCTGTCGTGCTTGAGTACACTATTGATGATGGCAACGGTGGAACAGATACCGCCAACATCAACATTACAGTTACACCTGAAAACGACCCTGACGCTGTTGATGACTTTGCAACAACACAAGAAGACACAACGATTGTTATCCCGAATGCAACAATTCTTGCAAACGATGTGGATGACATGGGACTTGCGCTTACAATTACAAATGTACGCCTTGTAAGCGGCGGTGGTAGTGTAACCCTTCTTGCAAATGGTGATGTATCTTACACACCAGCGCCAAACTACAACGGCCCTGTGGTACTTGAGTACACTATTGTTGACCCAGATGGCAACGAAGACAGCGCAAATATCTTTATCGCCGTCACGCCAGTAAACGACGGCCCAACAGCGGTTGATGACGTAGCAGTGATGAACGAAGACTCTGTTCTTGTGATTCCTGAAGGCACGCTACTTGTAAACGATAGCGACCCTGAAGGCGACCCGCTAAACGTAACGCATGTTCGCGTGGTTAGCGGCGGCGGTGTGGCTACTGTAGATGCAGCCGGTAACGTAACATACGTACCAGCAACCAACTACAATGGCCCTGTTCAGCTTGAGTACACCATTAACGATGGCAACGGCGGCACAGATACAGCCTTTGTGAACATTACAGTCAACCCAGTGAACGATGCACCTGTTGCAAACGATGATACGGCTGCAACGGATGAAGATACGCCTATCACAATCCCTAACGCTCAAATTCTTGCAAATGACTTTGATGTTGATGGGGATACGATCACGATTACAGGCGTAAGCATGATCACAGGATCAGGCAACGCGGTTCTTAACGCAGATGGCAGCGTAACATTTACGCCAGCGCCTAACTACCACGGCCCTGTTGAAATTGAGTACACCATTGAAGACGAGCATGGTGCAACTGATACAGCGATTATTCGCGTAACAGTTAAATCTGTGAACGACGGCCCACAAGCCAACGATGATGCCTTCACAACAGCTGAAGATACATCTATCACAATGACAGCGACTCAAATTCTTGCAAATGACACAGATCCTGAGAACGACCCTCTCAGTATTACTAACGTTATTGTTGTAAGCGGTGGCGGAACGGCTGTTCTGAATGCAAACGGTAGTGTAACGTACACACCTGCTGCAGATTACAACGGTCCTGTGGTTCTTGAGTACGTAATGACAGATGGCACATCTTCTGATAGCGCCTTCATTAACATTACAGTCACACCAGTAAATGATGGCCCTGATGCACGTGATGATAGCTTCACAACAGCTGAAGATACTGCCATTACAATTCCTGGCGGCAACATTCTATCTAATGATACAGACCCAGAAGGCGATACGCTTACAATTACAGGCGTAAACGTACTTTCTGGTGGCGGTACAGCGGTACTTAATGCTGATGGCAGCGTAACATACACACCTGTGGCTAACTACAACGGTCCTGTCGTGCTTGAGTACGCAATCACAGATGGTAACGGCGGCACGGATACGGCGCGCATTAACATTACAGTCACACCTGAAAACGACCCTGATGCTGTGGATGACTTTGCAACAACAGCTGAAGACACAGCGATTACATTGACAAGCGCAACGATTCTTGCAAACGATGTCGATGATATGGGACTTGCGCTCACGATTACTGGCGTTCGCGTTGTAAGCGGCGGCGGATCAGTTGTACTTCTTGCAAACGGAGATGTATCTTACACCCCTGCTCCTGGCTATAACGGCCCAGCAGTACTTGAGTACACTATTGCTGACCCAGACGGCAACACAGATAGCGCAAATATCTTTATTGCAGTTACACCTGTGAATGACGGCCCCGATGCAGTCAATGACGTAGCAGTGATGAATGAAGATACTGTTCTTGTGATTCCTGAAGGCACATTGCTTGCCAACGATACAGATCCAGATGGCGATCCGCTAAATGTAACACACGTGCGCGTGGTTAGCGGCGGCGGTGTAGCAACGCTAGATGCAGCCGGTAACGTAACATACGTACCAGTAGCTAACTACAACGGTCCTGTGGTTCTTGAATACACCATTAACGATGGTAACGGCGGCACAGATACAGCCCTTGTGAATATTACTGTAAACCCAGTAAACGATGCACCAGATGCCCGTAACGACAACTACACAGTCAACGAAGATGCTTCAGTTGCACTGAACCTGCTAGCTAACGATACTGATGTTGATGGCGACACATTGAGCATTACGCACATTGATGGCACGGCACTTACTGGTGGCGCGCAAACAATTGACGTGGGTCACGGACGTGTGGTTATTGCCTCTAACGGCACAATGCGCTTCCACCCTGATAGCAACTGGAATGGCACAGAGACATTTAACTACAATATCTCTGATGGCAACGGCGGAACTGACACTGCTACTGTACGTGTTGTTGTACGCCCTGTGAACGACGCACCAGATGCCCGTAACGATAACTACACAGTCAACGAAGATGCTTCAGTTGCACTGAACCTTCTTGCTAACGATACTGATGTTGATGGCGACACATTGAGCATTACGCACATTGATGGCACGGCACTTACTGGTGGCGCGCAAACAATTGACGTGGGTCACGGACGTGTGGTTATTGCCTCTAACGGCACAATGCGCTTCCACCCTGATGCAGGATGGAACGGCACAGAGACATTCAACTACCAAATCTCTGATGGCAACGGCGGAACTGACACTGCTACTGTACGTGTTGTTGTAAAAGCCATGAACGATGGCCCTGACGCGAAGAACGACAACTACACAGTCAACGAAGATGCTTCAGTCGCTCTCAACCTGCTAGCTAACGATACTGACCCTGAAGGCGATGCGCTTAGCATTACGCACATTGATGGCACAGCACTTACTGGTGGCGCGCAAACAATTGACGTGGGTCACGGACGTGTGGTTATTG
>JAPKEQ010000102.1 GCA_028821995.1 Alphaproteobacteria bacterium | reverse complement strand
GAGATGAGTTCTGTGCTCTTCTTTCTACGCGCAAAAAATCAGAGACAGTTATAAAAGAGTTAAGAGAGGCTCTACAAAAACCTATGCAGCTTGGTGGCTGTGACGATAAGTTGATTGTAGATGCATCTATTGGCGCTGCCGTTTATTCAAGTGATGGAAGCAGCCTAGAAGAGCTGATTTCTCATGCGGATAAAGGTATGTACGGGGCAAAACGCTCGTAGCGTTAAGCTCCTATAAACCGCTATGCTTTTTCTGGCTTATTTTCTGCTTCTAATTTGGGCTCTTGTGCTTTTTTCTGCAAAACGGCTCCAAAGAAGCCATCACAGCCATGCTCAAGCGGCGTAAGACGCAGGTACGGCTGGGCGTATGGCAGGTTGATGAGGTTTTGGCCTTCAAGTATGTCTTGTGCTTGCACGAGTTCAAACTCTGGGTGATTCTCAAGGAATTTTTGAACCGTGTGCGTGTTCTCTTGCGGGAGCATTGAGCATGTGGCGTAGACAACTTTTCCGCCTGCGTTTACAAGGCGAGAAGCACTCTCTAAAATGTTCAGCTGAATGCGGTGGTACTCAGCAATATCAGCTTTGCTCAGGCGCCATCGGGCATCTGGGTTACGGCGCCATGTACCTGTTCCGCTGCAAGGGGCATCAATAAGGACAACATCAGCTTTGCCTTTATGCTTCTTCACCCATTTATCATTTTCATCGCTAAGCAGCTGACGACGCACGTTATGCACGCCGCTACGTTTACAGCGTTTAGCAAGTTCTTCCATGCGGCGTTCAATAATATCACAGGCGTAAATGGTGCCTTTGTTTTGCATAAGTGCGGCAAGGGCAAGCGTTTTACCGCCCGCGCCCGCGCAAAAATCGACAACGGTTTGGCCGGGCTTTGGCGCGCAAAGGTGTGCAAGGATTTGTGAGCCTTCGTCCTGCACCTCAAATTGGCCTTCTCTATAAGCATCAATTGTATGGAACGGGAAGCGCTGATGAACGCGCACGCCTTCTGGAGACATTTTCATATCTTCAGCATCAAGTCCCACTTCTTTAAGAGCGGCTTTAACGGCGTCTTTATCGCTTTTAAGTGTGTTGACACGAATATCAACAGGCGCCTCAATAAGGATCGCTTCCATTTGTTTGGGGAGTTGGTCTCCAAAAACTTCTTGAAGTGGTTTGTAGGCCGCGACAGGGATCTCTAGCATCACGTCTTCTGGTGCATCTGCAAACCAGTTTTCTGGAATATCATCTAAAACATTTTCTTCTGACGCAGAAAGTGCATTGGGTACATAGCGCTCACCTGTGCAGGCTTCTTTAAGCTCTAGGTATGTGCAAATGTCGCTAAAAATTGATGCGGCAAAAACGCGCTTTCTTGCGCCAACATCTTTGGCTTTCCAAATATATTCAGCGCGGCGCCAGTGGCGGAATGTTGTATAGACAACATGGCTGATGAACTTTTTATCCCCCCCACCAATATAACGGCGGTCGCGGAAGTAAGCCGCCATAAGGCGATCTGCTGGGCGTGGGTTATCCATCCATGTGTGAATGATGTCGATTGCGGCTTGGAGGCGGGCAGCGTCTTGCATATGAGTTATTTCACCATTGTTTCTATAAATTCAATAATCGGAGTGGCAGTGTCAATGCCGGTGGTTTTTTCAATACCGTTGAGGCCTGGAGATGAGTTGACTTCCAAAATAACAGGGCCGTTTTTAGAGCGGAGCATATCCACCCCCGCAACGTTAAGGCCAAGGGCTTTTGTTGCTTTGATAGCCGTTTGTATTTCTTCTTTTGAAAGCTCGACCGTGCCAGCGCTTCCGCCGCGGTGCAAATTAGAGCGGAAATCACCATCTTTGGCTTTACGCTTCATGCCGGCGATGACTTTATCGCCCACAACAAAGCAACGGATATCTTCGCAGTTTGCTTCTTTTACAAATTCTTGCACCATGAGGTTTACCTTAAGGTCCATAAAAGCCTCAATCATACTGATGGCTGTTTTGCGATCATCCATAAGGAAGACGCCGTTACCATGTGTGCCTTCAAGTAGCTTGACAACAAACTGCTCTTGCTGCATTTGCTCCATAATATGTGGGAGGTCATCAGGGTTATGAGCAAACCATGTTTCAGGCATGCCAATACCATCGCGAGAGAGCAGTTGAAGCGCACGCAGTTTATCACGTGAGCGAGAGATCGCGATTGAGCGGTTTACGCTATGTACGCCCATCATTTCAAACTGGCGCAGTACAGCTGTTCCGTAAAATGTAATGGATGCTCCGATGCGAGGAATAATAGCGTCAAAGCCTTCAAGGGCTTCACCTTTATACACAACGGATGGATGATGACTTGAGATGTTCATGCTACACCCAAGTGTATCGACAATATGCATGTCGTGCCCGCGGGCGCGGCCAGCGTCAATGAGGCGGTTCGTCGAATAAATTTTAGGGGCAACAGAAAGAACGCCGATTTTCAGCTTCTTCTTGGCTTTAATAGGATTGCTATTTTTAATAAACTCAAACATGTGTATCGTCCAATTTGTAACGCTTGGATTGAAGCGTTATACAGTTTTCTAGTTGTGGGGGCCCCATGAGGTGACCAAACGTTGGGCTCACAAGGCAAATTTTACCAAGAGAGCTACGTCCAAAGAGCATACGGTAAGTCATATCTTTACGGGATGTAAGGCTGACATCAACAGGCCAGCGATATGGACCAACATGAACCCATGTTAAAATCACATATCTCGTGCTTGCTTTTCCGTTAGAACTTGTAATCTCACGCTGGTCTAGCACTTTGGCTTCGCAGGTGATTGATTTTTTACGGTTTTTGCGGTTTGGGTGGGTTGTAAAGCGAACCCATTTTTCACCGTCTTTTTCAAACGGGGTAATCTTTTCAGCATGAAGGGAAGACGTTTTAGCGCCCGTATCAATTTTAGCTTCAAGAGCTTCAATGCCAAGTTTGGGAAGTGCGACTGTTTCCACCCATCCCACAATCACTTGTGGGAACCTTGGCGGCTTAAGCGCATTGGTTTGTTTTGTTGTCATGGAGCGGATTATGGAGTGAGTTGGCAAAAATTGCAACTCCAACCCCCAATATCCGTATACATCGCTATTTTAAACAACATGTTACAAGGTAATATTTTTTGCTTTAAGGCTTGAAAGAAGAGGTTCAAGGCTATCTTTTATAGGTTCCCAGCTTTTAATGCTGGAGCTATAAAGTGGCTTATTGACCTGCTGCATGCTTGCTGTACGAACTGTTCTTTTAGCTTTATGGAAGTTTAAAAAGTCTTCTGACCAAGTTAAACCTACGTAATGTGTAAGGGCTTTAATGGCTGTTTCAGGAGTCTTTACAATATTTTCATATGAGGCGGTATAAAAGCTTTGTTGGTTAAGGCCTTTATAATGAGACATCATATTGTGGAAAGCTGCATATGTTGCAGCTAATGTTTCTAGGTTGTAGCTAAACCATTGTCCTGTATTAAACATTTGTTTGTAGCAAGATACACAAATAGAGACAGGGTCACGGTCTGTATAAATAATTTTAGCTTCAGGAAAGGCAGCTGTAATAAGCGGGATCCACAATGCGTTAAAAGGCATTTTATCTGTAAAATAAGAGGATTTGATATCCGGGAAAAGGGCGCTGACTGTATCAATATACATATGACGAATAGCCCCTACAGCTTCTTCTGTTTTAAGAGTCTCTAGTGTATTTTCATCAAATCTTCCACCAGAAATTTGCAAAAGAATTGTTCTAAGTAAACCCAGCTCTCCGCCATCAAATACATCTTTGCTTGTGGTGAGAATTTGCTCAATAAGCGTGCTACCACTGCGCGGCATGCCAACAATAAAAATAGGCGTCCAAGGCAAGGGGATGGTTGTATCTGCTTTTGGTAAGCTTTTATCAAAAAGGCTGGTTAAGCTTTCAATCAGATCTTTATCTTCATATGATTTTTCGCTGATGTTGCTATGAATAATGTCTGCGCCTTGCGTGTAGTGGTCCCATGCTTCTACAGGAGACTTGCGCGCATCAAGCGTACGGGCCATGGCATAGTGCCATTTAGATTTTTCAATCTCGCTTTTACAGTTTTTTAAGCCAGACGCCATTGCAGCAAACATATCATCATCAATACGGCCGGCATCAATGTGCGTAGCACTCAGAAAACCCCATGCAAAATCAGGCGTGCTAAGGGCAGCTTCTTTTGCAAAGCTAAAGGCTGTTTCTG
>JAPKEQ010000021.1 GCA_028821995.1 Alphaproteobacteria bacterium | reverse complement strand
AAATTCCGAGCCATCATTGGCAGCCAACCGAAGATTGATGGCCGCCCGCTCTATCATGGGGTTTTAACCTGAACTGTAATATTTTTCAACTCAGGAAGCGCCGCAGGGGTAATATCTACGCTATAAGGCAGCGTGTAACCGCCCTGTTTGAATGTGCCAGCCGTACTATTAAGAACCAGAGGTTTGCCAATAAGTTTTTCGGTACGTAGCTCATCAAGGTAATTTTGTGCGCTAATATTGGCGGCAATTTTGGATTTGATATGTGCGCTACCTCTTGTGAATTGACTGCTACTGGCAAGAATTGTTGTAAGTCCCACAGCAACAATCACAAAAGCAATGAGTACTTCAATAAGGGTAAAGCCTTTGTTGGTCATATGCATTTAACCTTTATACCAAAAATCATTGCGGGAAAGTGGGTCTGCGTAACGCCAGCGGTTATCAGATTCAACAACCTCTGCCGGAATTGTGCTTTCACGCCAATCTCTAACAAGTCTATCTACTGTAAAAAGAGAACCGACCATGAGGCCATGTTTTTCAACGGCTCTGCGTGCATAGAGGCTGTTTACAGGTGCACCGTTTGCGCGGCTACCGTCTACTTTTCCTGCGCTATTGCGGTAAAGATAAAGTGGAATATCTTGCGCATTTAAAGTGCTCGAAAGTTTAATATCTGAAACCCAGTCGTAATCAGGGTGAAGGCTCTGCCAGCCTTTCATCGCCATGATACGCGCCTCCAGAAGACCTCTGAGCGCGAGGCTGTGAGCTGAAAATATCGTGCCTGCATAAAATGTTAGGCCAATCATTGCAAAGAAAAGCGTAAATGACCAAAGGCGATACTTTAATGAATAAAACATAGCAGAGAGAAGAATAAGACCCACAATGCAAGCGGTTGCTGCGCTATATTTATCTTTAAGGTAGGCATGGCCAAGGCCTGGAATGATACCAAGACCTGTCGCAATCCAGACATGATCATTTTTCTCAACAGGAAAAGCTTTAAGGCGTTCTGCGAGCTCAATGCCGCGTGCTGATGGGATAGAAGCAAGGCTTTCCGTTTTAAGGATGTCATCCCCCGTGAGGGCGCGTGCCCAAAGGTAGTGGTAGTAAGCTTTTTCTGTATAGGGGCTTTTTGCATGGTCAGCAAGCAGGCGCGCCCGGTAAACCTTGCCGCCTTCTGGCGCATCAATTTTGTCCCAAATGCGGCTCATATAGTAAAGCGCTTCTGGAATAAAATGGCTTTTCGGGTACTGCTTACCAAAGCCTTCAAAATAAATAGCAGCGCTATCCATATCATTAAGAACAAAGCTCAAACGTGCAATATTAAATTTAGCACGTTCAATGTCCCCGTCCATTGTGGCAGTGTGCGCAATGCGTTTCCATTCAAGCAAAGCGCTTGTAAGGTCCCCTTCCTTTTCTAGAGACTTTGGGAAGGTTGGATCTGGCAAAACGCCTGCACTAAAGTTAGGTGTTTCAATAGGAGCAAGAGACCCAAGGCCTTGAGCATTCAGGTTAAGAGCTGTGCACATGAGTGCAAGAAGAAATATATATATACGCATAAGGACAGCTTACTTGTTTTTAGGGTTCTGTAAACTGATTTGAATGAGTTTTTATTTTTAGCTGCCCCGCCTGATTCGCGACGCTCACCCTACGGGTCCCTCACTACGCTCGGTTTCTGCGTCGCTAAAGCTCTTGTCGCTATCGCTCGGGCGTAGCATTACTTTGCGGGGGATTTTGTTTTACATATTTTATATTTGAAAAATAAAAAGCGAATAGCAGAGCATAAAAACACAGTTTTTTTTGCGCTTAAACCAATTTTCAGATAGTTTCTCCCATGAAGTAAAGAAGGAAAAGATATGTTTGACCAGCTTTCAGGGCGCTTACAAGGCGTTTTTGACAAACTTAATAGTCGCGGACTTTTAACAGAGTCTGATGTGGATGCTGCACTGCGTGAGGTGCGCCTTGCGTTACTAGAAGCCGATGTGGCACTTCCTGTTGTGAAGCGTCTCATTAACCAAGTTAAAGAACAGGCGGTTGGTGAAAAGCTTCTTAAATCTGTAAAGCCTGGCGAACAAGTGATTAAACTTGTGCATGATGCCATTGTGGATGTGCTTGGTGCAGGTCGTGACCTTGAACTTTCTGGCGGCAAGCCAGCTGTGATTGTGATGATGGGTCTGCAAGGGTCTGGTAAAACCACGACGGCAGGTAAAATTGCAAAACGCCTGAAAGAAAAAGAAGGCAAAAGCGTTTTTCTTGCTTCTCTCGATATTTACCGTCCTGCCGCGCGTGAGCAATTGCAAACACTGGCAGAGCGCACAGGCGTAGATAGTCTTTCTATTGAAAATGAAACGCCAGAGCAAATTACAAAGCGTGCTTTAAAAGAAGCAGCCGCCGCCGGCCATGATGTGCTTATTTTGGATACAGCGGGCCGCCTTGAACTTGATGATGCGCTTATGAGCGAACTAAAAAACGTTGTTGATATAGCAAACCCAAGTGAAAAAATTCTTGTGGCAGATGCGCTCAGTGGACAGGTGGCTGCCAAAGTGGCTCAATCTTTCCATGAATCTATCGGCGTCACGGGTATTACTCTCACACGTATTGATGGTGATGGTCGTGGTGGGGCAGCCTTTTCTATGCGCGAAGTGACTGGCCAGCCGGTTCTGTTCCTTGGAGCAGGTGAGGGGCTTGATGCACTTGAACTGTTTGATCCTGACCGTATTGCAAACCGTATTCTTGGTATGGGCGACGTGGTTGCTCTTGTAGAAAAAATGCAAGGCGCCATGGAAGGTGAAGAAGATGACATGCTCAGCCTTCAAGAAAAAATGTTTAGCGGCAAGTTTGATCTGAATGACCTGAAAAAGCAGATGAAAATGATGCGTCGTATGGGCTCTATGAAAGGTCTTCTCAAAATGATGCCAGGCGTAGGCAAAATGATGAAAGGCCTTGATGCGAGCAAGCTTGATGATAAAATTGTTATTCACCAAATGGCCATTATAGATTCTATGACGCACCTTGAACGTAAAAATCCACAAGTCATGAATGCGCGCCGCCGCGCGCGGGTGGCAAAAGGGGCAGGGCTTCAGGTGAGTGATGTGAATAAACTTCTTAAAAACTTTGAGAAGATGCAAAAGATGATGAAGCAAATGCAAAAGATGGGTGGCATGGGCGCAATGATGCAGCAGATGCAGAACGGCGGCGGTAACCCCTTTAAATAACCTTTTGGGGCGCCAAAAGACATTTTGCGTTGCTTGTGTGCGTTTCAGTACGTTGCGCGCCTTAAAATGCTTTTTTTTATCCCAAATAAGCTATTTACTTAATTAAAGCAGGCCTTAATTTTATGCAATGAAGTAATTTTAAGATGGGCTTGAAAACGAAACTTTTTAACCTACATTAAGGAGTGGATTGAAAAGTTTAGCTATTCGCTATAACTTTGCGAAAATGTTTGATTGAGAGAACCGCAGCGCAGTGTACCTTTATGTACATGAGCAGTGAAAGCACATCAGTCACTCATTTGCAGCGAGTTATAGTAGAGTAGAATGCACAAAAAATGAGCTTTTTTGTTGCATTTCTGAAACTGCCATGGTAAGACACGGCGCACAAGTGTGATTTAACACCTATTAGTAAACAAAGGAAAAGACGCAATGACTGTAAAAATTCGTATGAGCCGTGGGGGTCGCAAAAAGCAACCTTTTTACTCTATCGTAGTTGCTGACCAACGTATGCCACGTGATGGTCGCTTTATTGAAAAATTGGGCTACTACGACCCAATGAACAAAGACAAAGAAACTTGCATGAAGTGGAACACAGACCGTGTGAACTACTGGCTAGAAACTGGCGCACAGCCATCAGGCCGTATTGCTAAATTTATTATCGAACAGAAGCTTGGTTCTGACAAAGTACGCGCTAAGCTACAAGGCCGTATTACTGAACGCGTTAACGCTGTTCAAGGCCGCCTCGCTGCTGAAAAAGCTAAAATTGCTGCAGAAGAAAAAGCTGCTGCTGATGCCGCCGCTGCCGAAGCTGCTGCTGCTGAAGCTCCAGCAGAGACTCCTGCTGAAGCCTAAACGTAAAGAGGGCTATGTGCACCTTGGCTTTGTGCTGGGCGCTCATGGCATTCGCGGAGAAATCCGTATACGTTCTCTTACGTTAAATCCGCTTGATATTGCGTCATATGGTGCTCTAGTTGATGAAACTGGAGCACCTTTTTTGCTCACCTCTACACGGGGCGGCAAAAAAGCAGACCTTATTGCTAAAGTGGACGGTGTGACTGATCGCAATGCGGCAGAAACCCTGCAAGGTAAAAATCTATTTGTTTCGAAAGAAGCCCTTCCAGAGCTTAAAGAAGATGATAATGCTTACTATAGTGAGCTTGTTGGCTTTTCACTTGAAACAGAATCTGGCGAAAATCTTGGACAAATTAAAGATGTCTTTGATAATAATGCGCATGGGGTGCTCGATGTCATGAGCCCTGATGGAGATCTGTTTTGTATCCCTCTTGTTGAGGATATATTTCTTGGTATAGAGCGCGATGAAAAAATCGCGATTGTTGCAGATAGCGCTAAAGAATTCCTGGACCTTTCCCGATGACCTTCAAAGTTACTGTACTTACGCTTTTTCCTGATATGTTTCCAGGTATGCTGGGGCAGTCTATTATGGGACGTGCTCTGAAAAGCGAAATCTGGGATTTAAGTATCGTTGATATTCGCAAATTTGGAACCGGTAAACATAAAGCGGTAGATGATACCCCTTATGGCGGCGGCGCAGGCATGGTGATGCGTGCTGATGTAGTGGCAGAGGCGATTCGTGAAGCCAAAGAGCTAAATCCAAATGCACCTGTTATTTACATGAGTGCGGCTGGTGAAAAATTTACCGCTGCAAAAAGCCATGAAATGGCAAAGCTTGATGGCGTGATTTTGCTTTGCGGCCACTATGAAGGTATCGACCAGCGCGTACTTGACGCACTGGTGGACTTTGAGCTCTCGATTGGGGATTATGTCCTGAGCGGCGGTGAAGTGGCTGTACATGTGGTTGTGGACGCTGTACTGCGCCATATACCAGGGGTGCTTGGTAACCATGATACGCTTAGTGAAGAATCTTTTGAAAATGGGCTGCTTGAATACCCACATTACACAAGACCAGAAGCATGGGAAGGTCATAGCGTGCCAGAAGTGCTTAGAAGCGGCCATCACGCAAATATTGAAAAGTGGCGCAGTGAGCAATCCCTTAAGCGAACTCAAGAACGTCGTCCTGACCTTCTTGCAAAAAAGTAAACGCTACTTTAGCGCTTCACCCTTAATTTTTCGTACAAGCTCAAACTCTTCATTCAAAATATATGTTTCAGGATACTGGTATGACTGGTATAGGTCTGCAATCTGTCCGCCTTCATCCCATGTTGTGAGAATATGAGCGCTGTACAAAGAGTCTTCAGGTTGCTTGTCTAAAAAGGCATTCATGGCATCTTCTGATTTGTCGAGAGAAACAAGAACAAGTGTTTTGTCTTTATCCTCTTTAAACTCCTTAAGAAGTTTTGGAATTTCTACTACGCAAGGCGGACACCAGCTGGCCCAAAAATGAACCCATGTTTCTTCTGCGGGTAGGTCATAAAGTTCAACGCCTGCTGTTATGCTAAAGTTAGGTGCTTTAGGGCGCGGTAAAGGGCTGTGCTCTGGCATAAAAAACCATCCGCCAGCCGCAACAATTGTCAGCGCTAAAAATGCGAGTTTAAGCTTCATGAAATCTCTTTCTTTTATAAAGATAAATAAGGAGCAAGCTTTGTAGGACCACAAAACTGATAAGCCCAAGGGCAATGCCTTGTGTAAATCCGTAGCTATGCAGGCCTACGCCAAGCATGTTTACGCCAAACCAAGAGATTGCAACAATAATGCTCGTTGCAGCAAAGAGCGTCAGTTGCATCGTTTTAGAAATTTTAAGGCTGTAAGGCAAATGCAAACACCAAGCTAGCCAAAGCACAAGCAGTAGGGCGCCATTTTCTTTTGGGTCCCAGCCCCAAAAACGCCCCCATGACTGATCCGCCCAAACGCCGCCAAGTAGCGTGCCCGTAAGCGTGAAGAACACAGCCCAAACAGCAAACATGCGTACCCGTGCAAGAGAAATGTGACCTGTAAGGAGCGCGCCGTGTGCCGCAAGGCTTGTGAGGAGGCAGGCAGCGTATCCTGTGGTAATACAAAGCACATGAACGGTGAGCCAAAATTGTGTGTTGAGCACAGCGGTAAGTAGGGGCATCGCAGCGTTTGTTTCTGCAAGAGCGCTTGCAAGAAGGAAAAGGCCAAAACTGCAAACAAAAGCTGTTAGCATAGCAGCCATATGTTTGTGCCAGCCTTTATACAGCGTTAAGGCAAGGCATACAAAAGTGACAAACAAAATAGATTCAAACAGTGTGCCCACAGGTGGGCGAGCGAGAATATACATGCGCGCAAGGAGGGTGAGTCCGAGTAGGTTTGTTATGCCATATAAGGTTATGGTTGAAGCGGTATTTAATAACGTTTTTTGACTTAATATTGCCCCGCTAGAAAGTGCTACACCTATAGCAGAAAAAATCAAAAGTAAGGTGAGAGGGGAAATGGCATGGTAAAGCGATTCCACATGAAGCTTGAGTTTGGAAAAGCCTTTTGAATTAAGGATGGTTAAGTTTTTAAGTGCTTTGTTGAGTGCGGCGTTGTGGCCATTTTTATGCGCTGTTGCAGCAATTTCTATGTTCTTAAAATAAATACGTCTTTGTGGTGTACCTTCAGCGTCTAAAATGCTTTTCCATGGAGAAATAGGCTGACCTGATGCGCTTGGGATGATGCGTAGAGAGGTTGAACCTTTCCCTTGGGTTGCGAGAGAATCCATAATGAAAGAGAGGTAAGCCATTTTTTGCAAATGCACAGGGTACTTTGAAAAGTTTGGGCCGTAAGTTATTGCGGCCTGTTTAGCTGTTTGTTTGATATCAGCACGGTGCTTTAAAAGGTCTACAAAGCGCGGCGGATTGCTTGTATCTTTAGGGTGAAATTCAGTAGGAACATCTACCCATGCAAGATTTGCAAAGGCAAAAAATGCTGTAAAACTTTCGGAAATATCGTGGTGAAAGTTAAGAGACATTTGAACACGTTGAATGGCTTGTTTGAAAGGGCCTTCTTGTATAGATTCAATGTCAGGTTTAACATTAAAAAAATGTTGAGAGAGTTCTTTAGGGCTATAGAGATGATCTGGCCTTGCTTTTAAGCGAAGGAAAGAAATAACTTCAGGATTTTTTATAAGAATATTTTTTTGCTGGGCTGAATATTCTGGAGAGAAAACGGCATCAAAGAGCCACTTGGAGGCATCGCGTGTTTCGATATCATATTTTTCTGTCGTCAGCTTTGCAAATGTTTTTAAGTGCAAGGTACGGCCTTCATATGCCACAGGTAAATACTGCCAAGAGGGCGGCGTTTCTGCCCAGCTGTAAGATGAAATAAGTAAAAAACATAAAGTTAAAAAGCGCATCATTTTTTATGCCTTCCTTTTTGCAGCGCGTGGGCCAGCAGGCCAAAGGCAATAAGGCCGGTGGCAAAGTAAGGAGCCTCTTTAAGTGGGTTGTGGACCGCTGCCAGCACAGATACGGGCGTATCGGAATTGCTGCCAATGACAGATGATTGGTAGAGTGTGTAATCCCCAATGCTGAGCGGGCTGTTCATTTCAATAGCTGCTCTTTTAGAGCCTGTTTCATCTTTAACAGTTATATCTGAAAGGTAAGCTTTTGCCATCTCAGTGGCGCTATAGTTTGTTTTTTTGAAACGGTTGAGGGTGACGGTAAATGGAAGAGCTTCCATTCTTTTTACCAGCTGAAAACTTGCTTCATCCATATGAATGCTAAGTGGAACGGCATCGATGAGTGTATAGGCCTTTTCTTGATTCTTTTGAATAACAGAAAAACTGAGACCTGAGAGGTTTTCTTCGGCTTTGAGTTCTAGGGCTTGAGGGGAAAGGCTCATGTTTTGACCCATGCCTTCAAAATTATATTTGCTTTCGCCGCGCATTGAAATTTTACAGTTTTTGCAATGTTCCAAAATTCGTATTTCAAAGGGCCATTTTTTATCTGTTAGAAGGCTGCCTTTGCTAAGAGTTTTGTGGTCAAATGACCATGTTTGATCTGCAAGCTTAACAATAAAATTTTTTTCAAAATAGCTTGTGAGGGTGTTGGTCTGTTCGCCAGTTTTAATGGAGATGTAGCCTTCTTTGCTCCAAAAGGGTGTAAAAATCATACTGAGCATCAAGCCAATAACACCCACATGCATAAGCATAAGCCCGTAAGTCTTTTGTTTCCAGTTTTGGGTGAGGCTAAAGAGAGTGAGGTTTATAAGCAGGACAACTGAAAGGGATAAAAATCCTGGTAGCGGTATGCCATGCATCCAAAGCACCCAGCCGTAAAAATAAATGCCTGTAGCCTCGTGGAGACCTATATATTTTTGTGCCAGCGTACCGAGCACTAAGTACACCATAAAGCATGGTGCCAGGATGGTGAAAAGTTTCGGGCTTTTTATGAACGTTAAAATTTTCATAGGCGTACTTTAACAATATTTTTGCCCTTTGACTTGATGAAAATCAAACGAAAGTGGATGGGGTATTATTCGTGATCGCCGCAAGGGAAAATTGTGGAGCAAGCACTACAGCAAAAGAGAGTAAGTTTTTCGACGTTTGTTACGGTGATGCTCCCCCCTTTTACTTCAAGGTTTACTTCTTTTTTTAGCTTTGAAAGCGCGCGTGAAAATGTTTCTGGTTGCATACCCAATCGTGATGAAACAAGGGTTTTGTCATAAGGGAGTTGAATGTCTTGCGCTTCTTTACTTTCTGGTTTTGGAAGCAGTTTGAGTAAAAAACAGCCAATACGTTGTGGCGCGTTTTGTAAAGTGCGATGTTCCAGTTCCATATTCTTCTGGTTTTTGTGCTTTGATATGCTCTTAAGCATAGCAAGGGACATTTTGGGGTTGGTTTCAATTTCATTTTTGAGAGAGAGAAGAGGGAGGCGGATGAGTTGCATGCTTTCAACGGCCTCTGCACTATAGGGGAATATCATATTTTCAAATAGGGCACCCTCTCCAAAAATATGCCCAGAGGTAAGCACATCAATAATAGCTTGGTTACCATCAATGGATTCTCTAAAAAGTTTGACCCATCCATGAAGCACAATATAGAAGTGCTCAGCTTGTTGCTCCCTTAGAAAGAATATATGATTTTTAGGGACTTGAAAAGTGTGAGAGTTTTTACAGATTTTATCTATAAATTGAGGGCTTCCATGCTTAAGGAGCATGTTATTTCTAATGTTATGCTCTATGGTATTTGTGGTTAGGTTTGTCACTTAAAAAGCACCTTCTATCTATCTTCTGTGTAAATGTACCTAAGTTTTGACAAAAGTCAAAGAATGTACATACGATAGAATCGCATAATACGCGCGTGAGAGGATAAAATACGTGACCTTTTTGGAGTCAATGTTAACGCAAGTTATGGGATGCTTTCATAGCATACCTCTTTCTTATGGCCTGATATCAGGGCTTTTTGTTGTTGGTTTGGCAGGGAGCATTGGCCATTGCACGCTTATGTGCGGGCCGTTTGTCATGTCTCAGGCAGGAAAATTTGAAAAAGCTTCAGGCGCATTATTAATTCCATATCACCTTGGTAGAGTGACAACGTACATATTTCTTGCGGCTATATTTTATGGCGCTGTGAGCGTGACGGCTTTACTTGTACCACTCAAAGTTTTTATTGTCGCGCCGCTGCTCATGCTGTCGGGCATACTTTTTTTATGTTCTGCTTTTCCAAAACTTATGAAGTTTTTACCAGCAATACGTTTTTTAAGCCGAAACGTGCAGGCATTTGTGCCGCAGAGGTTTGTGCAATCTATGAGTCAAAAGCCACAAATTTTAAACTTATATTTTTACGGTGTTATGCTAGGTTTCATTCCTTGCGGAATGGTGTTTGCCGCTATGATGGCTGCAGCAACAGCAAACAGTTTTAGCCATGGCATGCTTGCTATGGCGGCATTTGGGTTTGGCACGATGCCAGCTTTAATGCTTGTTGCACTGGGGGCAGGTAAGGTGAGAACTCTCTCTCCCAAAGCTGCAAAAGTGCTAAAACAAACAGCTTATACTTGGACAGGCCTTTGGTTAGTTTTTATGAGCGGAAAAATGATTCTAAGCCTCGCTTAGAAATCGTACAATAAGGAAAAAAGAATGAACGCACAAACTCATCCAAACTATAATATGGACGTGGTGAAACTTTTCACGCTCGCAACTTGCTTTTGGGGCGTGGTTGGTATGCTTGTTGGGGTTATTATTGCTCTGCAACTTGCTTTTCCAGTACTAAATATTGAACCATTGCTGACCTTTGGTCGCTTGCGTCCTATCCATACATCAGGCGTTATTTTTGCCTTTGGCGGAAACGCACTTTTTGCAACCAGTTACTACATTGTGCAACGCACTTGCCGTGTGCGTTTATGGAACGATAAGCTTGCGTTCTTTACATTCTGGGGTTACCAAACCTTTATTGTAATGGCGGCATTTGGCTACCTTATGGGTGTTACTCAAGCCAAAGAATATGCAGAGCCTGAGTGGTATGCAGATATTTGGCTGACCATAGTTTGGGTGGCATATTTGCTTGTTTTCCTTGGCACGGTTATTAAGCGTAAAGAGCCGCACCTGTACGTGGCAAACTGGTTCTTCCTTGCTTTCATTATTACAGTTGCTGTACTTCACCTTGGTAATGCTATGCACATTCCTGTAGATATTCGCGGCCTTAAAAGTTATAGCGTTACAAGCGGTGTACAAAGCGCAATGATTCAGTGGTGGTACGGCCATAACGCCGTAGGTTTCTTCCTGACGGCTGGTTTCCTTGGGATGATGTACTACTTTATTCCAAAGCGTGCAGAGCGTCCTGTGTACTCTTACAGGCTTTCTATTGTGCACTTTTGGTCACTTATTTTTATCTACATTTGGGCTGGCCCGCACCACTTACATTACACGGCGTTGCCAGATTGGGCACAAACACTGGGTATGACATTTTCTGTGATGCTTTGGATGCCAAGTTGGGGTGGTATGATTAACGGCGCCATGACTCTATCTGGCGCATGGCATAAGTTGCGTAAAGATCCGGTACTTCAGTTTATGATTGTCTCTCTTGCCTTTTACGGCATGGGAACCTTTGAAGGACCGCTTCTGTCTATTCGCGTGGTGAATGCACTCTCTCATTATACAGATTGGACTATTGGTCACGTACACTCAGCTGCGCTTGGCTGGAATGGGTTTATTACCTTTGGTGCCCTTTATATGCTGGTACCACTCCTATGGGAACGTAAAGAAGTTTACTCTCTTAAACTTGTGAGTGTTCACCTGTGGCTCGGTACATTTGGTATTGTGCTTTACATCACAGCAATGTGGGCATCAGGTATTATGCAAGGCCTTATGTGGCGCAGTTACGATGAGATGGGCTTTTTGACATACTCCTTTGTTGAAACTGTCGTTGCTATGCATCCGTTCTACGTGATTCGTGCTATGGGCGGCCTGCTGTTCCTCACTGGAACACTGCTTATGTGCTACAACTTCTACCGCACAATTAAAGGTGATGTGCGCGCAGGGGAGGTGGACAAAAATGGTCAGCCTCGCGTGCCCATGCTAAATGGCAAAGCGCTGAGCGCACCGCAAGAAGGGAAATAAATCATGAAACTCTTAGAAAAACATGAAGTGCTAGAGAAAAACTCAATTTTACTTTTAATCGGTATTATTGTTGTTGTGCTTATTGGCGGTATTATTGAAATTATTCCATTGTTTAGAAAAGAAACAGTGATTGAGCCTGTTGAAGGTATGCGCCCCTATACGCCGCTTGAGCTCGCTGGGTACAATATCTACCTGCGTGAAGGTTGTTATAACTGTCACTCACAGCATATTCGTCCTCTTCGTGATGAGGTGACCCGTTACGGCCATTATTCTCTAGCGGCTGAAAGTATGTATGACCACCCTTTCCAGTGGGGGAGTAAACGTACAGGACCAGATCTTTCTCGTGTAGGCGGTAAATATTCTGATGAATGGCATGTTGCTCACCTTATAAAACCACAGAGCGTTGTACCAGAATCTATTATGCCGTCTTACAGCTTCCTTATGAGGCGCGCAGCAACAATTTCTGATCTGGATAAGCACCTTAAAACGCTTCGTATGATTGGCGTACCTTACACGGAAGACATGATTGCAAACGCTGAAAAAGATGCTGTTGCTCAAGCCACTGGTGATAGAGTTGATACATCTGGATTTGTGTCTCGTTATGGTGAAAAAGTAAATGCGAGAGACTTTGACGGTCAGCAACACACAGTAACTGAAATGGACGCGCTTGTGGCTTACCTTCAAGTGCTTGGTACAATGGTAGACTTTAAGTCTGCTAAAAATATTCACATGGTTGAGGAGTAGGAGAGCATGGACTTTCTAACTGAACACGCAACAGTTATAGGGCTAATTTTTTTCTTTGGCTTTTTCTGCGGACTTATTGCTTGGGTATTTTTACCAGGTAGCTCAAAGAAATTTAAAGACTATGGTGAAATTCCTTTAAAGGAGAACGGTGATGACAAAAAATAAAACACAGCCGAAAAAAGACATAAAAAAAGATGTTGATGGTTTATCGGGTATTGAAACCACGGGGCATGATTGGGACGGTCTAAAAGAGCTAAATAATCCGCTACCGCGTTGGTGGCTTTGGGTTTGGTTTGTTACCATTATCTGGTCAATTGCTTACTTTGTACTGTACCCGGCTTGGCCAACAATTGCGAACGCAACAAAAGGTACATTGGGCTATACCCAGTATAAAGAGCTTAAAGAATCTCAGGATGAAATTGAAATGCGTCAGGCTGCTTACCTTGAGCGTTTTGAGAAGGCTTCATTTGAAGATGTGATGAACGATCCTGAGCTATATGCTTTTGCATCTGCGGGTGGACGTACAGCCTTTATGGATAACTGCGCAACCTGCCATGGTACAGGTGCAACAGGTTTTGAAGGTTACCCAAACCTGCAAGATGATGCCTGGCTTTGGGGCGGCTCTATTGATGACATTTACACAACCCTCAAACATGGTATTCGTTGGGACGAGGACTATGATACGCGCGTAAGTATGATGCCAGCCTTTGGTAAGGACGGCATATTAACCCGCGATGAGATTAAAAGCGTTGTGCATTATGTGATGTCCCTTTCTGACAAGAGCATACATGCAGATGTTGCTGGTGAAACCATCTTTATGGAAAACTGTGCAGCTTGTCACGCGGATGACGGTAAGGGTCTAACAGATATGGGTGCGCCTGATTTATCTGATGCTATTTGGCTTTATGGTGGGGATGAACATAAATTATACGAGACAGTGTACTATGCGCGTGCGGGTGTTATGCCAGCTTGGCAACATCGCCTCGATGAAAATACATTACGCCAAATTAGTGTGTATGTGCACCAACTTGGAGGAGGAGAGTAATCTCTTATGAGCACAGGTAGCCTAGATCAACTTTTTGAAAAGCAGGAACGCATTTACCCTAAACGTGTGCAGGGTAAGCTAAGAAACCTTAAATGGTTTATTATGATTATCACATTGGGTATTTATTATCTCACACCTTTTATCCGCTGGGATAGGGGGCCAAATGCACCCGACCAAGCCGTGCTCATTGACCTGGAACGTGGCCGCGCATATTGGTTCTGGATTGAAATTTGGCCGCAAGAAATTTATATCCTGACAGGTATTCTTATCTTGGCAGCGATTGGTTTGTTTTTCGTGACCAGCCTTCTCGGCCGTGTATGGTGCGGGTATTTTTGTTTTCAAACTGTTTGGACAGACCTGTTTGTTTGGGTAGAACGCCTTGTGCAGGGAGACCGCGTTAAGCGTAAGCGCCTGCGCGAAGGCCCTTGGACATTTGAAAAAATGTACAAGCTTGCTATCACGCATACTATTTGGCTTGCCATTGCTTGGTGGACAGCAGGTTCTTTTGTCCTCTATTTCAATGATGCGCCGGCATTGGTGATGAGCTTCTTTAGGTTTGATGTGTCGCCAACCGTACTTGGTTTTATGATAGGGCTTACGTTCTCTACTTACCTAATGGCGGGCTTTGCCCGTGAACAGGTATGTAATTTTATGTGCCCCTATGCCCGCTTCCAGTCAGCTATGTTTGACAAAGACACTCTTATTATTGGTTACGATGAATCTCGCGGAGAAGCGCGCGGTAAGCACAAAAAAGGTGATGACTGGGAAGGGCGCGGCCACTGTATTGATTGCTCTGCCTGTGTAAAAGTTTGCCCTGCCGGCATTGATATTCGAGACGGCCTGCAAATGGAATGTATTGCTTGCGGTCTTTGCGTAGATGCCTGTAATAATATTATGGAAAAAGTAGACCTTCCCAAAGGGCTCATTCGTTATGATACAGAGAACCGTCTTGATGCTTTAAAGGCTGGTAAACAGCCGCCTAAGCTACGTCTTATACGTCCGCGTACTATTTATTACACACTTATTTTAAGTGTTGTTGGTAGCGTTATGCTTTATGGTCTTGTAAAACGTGCGCCACTGGATATGTCTGTTCTTCATGATCGTAACCCTATTTTTGTAAAGCTCTCTGACGGTAGTTTTAGAAATGGGTATGATATTAAAATTCTCAATAAAACTTACGAGGATAAAACCTATGCCTTGACGGTTGAAGGGATAGAAAATGCAGCAGTTACGGTTAAGTCAGCAGGGGATATTGCTGCGGACGAACTGTTTGTACCAGCGGACTCAGTCGGCAGCTATCATATTTTGATTCAGGCTCCTGTTAAAGCAGCAGAGCCGCGCGCGGTTATTTTAAACCTTGATGATACGGCAAGTGATATTAAAGACAGTTATAAAAGCATTTTTGTAACGCAAAGGAATTAAGTTTATGACGCAGCAAGACATGGATAGAGAAGATTCAAAGCGTATTGGCCGCATTGTACTCTTTGGTTTTTTAGGCCTGTTTATTGTATGTGGTAGTGTGGATGCTTTTTTCATTGTAAAAGCAGTGGATAGTCACCGCGGAGTCGTCACAGAAAACGCGTATGAAAAAGGTCTTGCCTTTAATGAAACTCTTAAAAAGGCCGCACAGGAATCTCAAGTTTCTCCTGTGGAGCGTCTGAGCTACGAGGGCGGAAAATTAAACGTGCACCTGAAGAAAGTGGAAGACTTAAGCTTAGTGGTTGCACATCTTAAGCATCCTGTGCAAGATGGCAAAGATATGCGGCTAGACCTGACGCAAGTGAGCGGTCAAACTTATGTATCAAAAGCCCTCCTGCCAAAAGGAAACTGGCATATGATTTTGGAGATGAAGTGGAACAACGAGACGCAGACAACTTATCATCACAACGAAGAACTCTCTCTGCGTTAGAAGGGTTTAATGCCCTTGTTCAAACAGATGCGTCAGGCGTGCATACGCTTAAAGTTTACGTAGATGGCATTCACTGTGTAGGCTGTATTTCTATTGTTGAATCTACTGTGCAAGCGCTTGGTGAAAGTATTGAAGCACGCCTTAATGTTACAAGTTCTATTTTAAGTATGAAATGGCAGGGCCATGCCACTTTTGCGCAGGAAGCCGCACAGGCTTTACAAGAGCAGGGGTATAGCGTTCGCCCTGTCATGCTAGAGAGCGAAAATACAGAACTTAAGTTTCTGATTCTTTGTATGGGTGTGGCAGGTTTTGCCATGGGAAATGTAATGCTCATATCTGTTGGTCTTTGGATTACAGATGCAGAAACAATGGGCGCGTCTATGCGCCTGTTTCTCCATTGGGTCAGTGCGCTTATTGCTGTGCCAACGCTTCTTTTTTCAGGACGGCCTTTTTATATGAGTGCTTTGAAAGCCATAAGCCATGGCCGTACCAATATGGATATTCCTATTACAGTGGGCTTGTTTCTTACGGTAACGATGAGCTTTTTTGAAACGCTCACTCATGGCGAACATGTTTATTTTGATAGCGCAGTTATGCTGATGTTTTTCCTTTTGGTGGGACGGGTACTTGATATGAAAACAAAATCATCAGCAAATGAAAGCGCCAGAAACTTACAAACTTTACTTGATGGCTTTGCCCGTGTGGTAGAGAAAGGAAAAGTGAAATCTATTCCTCTAACCCAAGTCAAAAAAGGCGCCACCTTGCGCGTGCCTATGGGGGAGCGCTTTCCGCTGGATGGCACGCTTTTGAGTGATGCCATAGAGGTGGATACATCTATCATTACAGGTGAGAGTTTGCCAGTTTCTTTTAAAGCTGATGAAAAAGTATATGGCGGTATGCTCAACCTTGGAGACAGTGTAGAGATTACTGTAACACATACCCATGATGAAGGGGCTTTGCACCGTATGGCAGAGCTTGTTTCAAGCAGTTCTACAGTGCGTTCGCGTTATACGCGCCTTGCGGATAAAGTATCGCGCGCTTATACGCCTGTTGTACACTTTTTAGCGCTTTTGGCTTTTGTGTTTTGGGTTGGGGTTGGTCTGCCTTGGCAGCAGGCGCTGCTCATTAGTATTACCGTTCTTATTATTACTTGTCCTTGCGCGCTTGGGCTGAGCGTGCCTGTGGTGCATGTGCGCGCCATTGGTCAGCTCATGAAAAAGGGTATTTTCATGAAGCAAGGAGACGCGCTAGAGCGTCTTGCTCATATTGATACGATCTTGTTTGATAAAACAGGAACACTTACGGTGCCCAGGCTCTCTACAGCGCTTTGTGATAACGTTTTGAGCCTCCTAGCCTCCGTGGCCTCTCACTCCCGCCATCCTTTATCTGGAGCCATAGTACGTGCTTATACAGGAGAGTTGCAAATTGTAAAAAATATCAGCGAAACAGCAGGGCGCGGCGTAGAAGGTGTTGTGAATGGAAAGGTAATTAAACTTGGTAGTGCAAGTTTTGTAGGCGCTAAAAAATCCGCATCAGGTATGTGGACAAAGATAGGAAATGATGAAGCTTTTCCTCTGACATTTGATGAAGGTTTGTTGCCAAATGTGAAAATGCAAATCCAAATTCTTAAAGATAAAGGTTATGATGTTGTACTCCTCACAGGTGACTACAAAAAAGCCGCTGAAAAAATTAGCAAAGAGCTTTGTATAAATGTTGTTTATAGCCAGCAAAAACCAACAGATAAAATGAAGGTGTTGGAATCTTATCAAAATGATAATAAGCAAGTGCTTATGGTGGGAGATGGCCTTAATGATGCAGCCGTACTTACCCATGCGCATGCATCGCTTACACCGGCATCAGCAAGCGATCTTGCCCGCACCCAGGCTGACGGCGTTTATGTTTCAGAAGGCATTGCCGCCGTTGCAGAAACCTTGCGTATTGCTAGGCGTTCCCAAAAATTGATTCGTGGGAATATTGCTTTATCTGCGCTGTATAATGTTGTGGCTGTACCTATCGCATTTGCAGGCTTTATTACCCCGCTCATTGCAGCGGTATCGATGTCTGCATCTTCTTTGGTTGTGACATTGAATGCTTTAAGGTTAAAGTAGGGCATGGATATATTATTATACATGATTCCAATTGCTTTACTGCTTGGCTTTATTGCTGTGTTGGCTTTTTCATGGGCGTTAAAAAGCGGCCAGTACGATGACTTGGATGGCGCGTCTCAGCGCGTTCTGCTTGATGACGACGTAGAAAAACCTGAATAAGAAACTTCTCTCCGAATTTTCGATAACTGTGAGGCAGAAAATTAAATAGCGGCAGAGTGTTTCTTTTCTGGTGAAGGCTTTAGGTAGGCATCAAATGCACTTGCAACAACGCGTGCCCATAGATAGCCCTCTTTAATAATGCACAGCGTGCGCGTCATGCTATCCCACTCTAAAATATCATTACCAAGCTTCTCCATAATGGCGTCTTTTTCAGCATCATACTCCTTAGGGATATAAGCCTCAAAATTGCACATGAGGGCTTCAATAATATCTGCTCTTGCATGATCATCTGTATGCGTAGGGCAGTATTTTACGGCAGCCGGCTCTATAGAGCCAACCGTGTTTTTATACAGGCCAATGTTGGGCTGGTTTTGCATAAAGCCCCCAGGATATTTAGAAATTGAAGAGGCGCCAAAGCCAATGAGTGTTTCGCTTGTATCTGTAGTGTATCCTTGAAAATTACGCTTGAGCCTGCCTTTTTTTAGAGCCGCTACCATATCATCTTCAGGCATTGCATAATGGTCAATGCCAACAGGGAGGTAGCCTTGTTCTATAAGTGCATTTCGTCCAGTTTCCATAAGGAGCATACGGGCATCTGTATCTGGTAGAGAATCTTCTGGAATAAGGCGCATATGTTTTTTCATCCAAGGCACGTGAGCATACCCAAAGAAAGCAATACGGCTTGGCTTTAAGGTTGCGAGTGTGTTCATTGTATCTGCCATGGTTTTTGCTGTTTGATGGGGAAATCCATACATCACATCAAAGTTAATATCGGTGATGCCATGCGCTCTAAGCATGCGGCAAGCGTCCTGTGTTTGCTGGAGCGTTTGCGGGCGGCCAACGGCCTTCATAATGTGATTGTGAATATCTTGTACGCCGAGGCTGGCGCGGTTGACGCCCGCTATGGCGTAGGACTTTATTTTTTCCTCCGTCAGTGTACGTGGATCCATCTCAATGGCAATTTCGGCATTATCGAGTAAGGTAAAAGCAGCACCTAGCGCATCCATGATACGTTCAAACTCGGCTGGTTCTAGTAGGGTGGGTGACCCGCCACCAAAATGAATGTGACTGACTGTACGTTTTGTACTAAGGCTCAGAGCCGTTTGCTCAATTTCAGAAATAAGAGCAGAGACATAGCTCTCAACGGGTTCATGCTTTTTGGTAATCTTTGTATGGCAGCCGCAGTACCAGCACATCTCCGCACAAAACGGAATATGCAGATAAAGAGAAACAGGTTTTGTTTCATCAAGCTCTTCTTGCCATGCAGAAAGCAAACGGAGCTTATCGATGGCTTTAAAGTGCGGCGCGGTAGGATAACTCGTGTAACGAGGC
>JAPKEQ010000020.1 GCA_028821995.1 Alphaproteobacteria bacterium | reverse complement strand
TAGATGGCATAAGGTCTTCTAACGGCAAAATACTTGTGTATGTTTTATTACGAGGGAGAGAAACTTCATCTGTAAGTAAATCTAGCGATAAACGCTTATGGATAACTTTTTTCTCTTTATAGAAAAGAGATTTGGTTTTGCCCCAAACGCCTTCTGCACGCACATTAACCATAAGCACAACATCAAGAAGTTCACCTGTTTTAAGTTGGCTTACAACAGCTTTATAAAACGCTTTATCTTTATCTTCAAAAAAGCCTGTAAGGGTTACATCGCCATTGTCTAAAGTTTTAAACTCATAGCGTTCTATTTCAGAAAAAGCAGAAGGTGATACAAACAAAAACAATGCCCCTAAACAAAGGACAGTTAAAAAAGCCAAATGGTTAATGCGATGCATCAATGTTTAAAATCCATGCGGTTAATCGGTTTGTATAACGCCCAGCGTCCACAAATACATGGGCGCGGTTCTTATAGTCCACACAATAAACTGTTCCGTGCGGAAAGTAAATCATCAGCAGTACTCCTAAAAGAAGTAAAACTGAGCTTACCCAAAAAGCATGTACAGCGGGGTCATAGCTTACCTGTATACCGCTAAAAAGCTCAGGTTTAACAGATTCAGCATGCAGCAAAACGCTCAGATCAAACTGTTGTATAACGCGCACAGTCTGTAAAGCTTTTAGCGCAAGCGAAAGCCGTTTTTCTTTTGGATATGCCTTCACCTTTTCATTAGCGAGAGCGCTAAAGCGCTGAGGAGACATTATTTCATCATCAGGACCGATTTGAGAAATAACACTTTCAACAACATCCCAGCCATCAGAACGACCAAGATTCAAGCCAAGAAATACCGGCGTGTAAACATCTGGTTCCACCATAATGCCAATCACATCTGGCTGGTTCAAATAGCTCCTAAGGCCAAGCTGCCCTTTACTTGGGTGCTTCACCACATAATCCACAGCAGCGCCATCGCTTTTGGTTTGCGCCACAGCAGCGCCCTCTTCTAGTATTTTAGATGTCACATGCAAGGGTGCATTTATGAGCTCAAGACTCACATTTTCATCTTCATAAGCACCATGAACATTTCCATTGAAGCTATTGATTTTATTTCGATACAAATCAACAACACTGCCTGTAACTTCTGAACCTGCATCACCAAAATCTGACTGGTACAAGGTGTAAGACCCCACCCTTACAGGTTTGTTTACCTGCACTGTGCGGCTCAATACAAGAGCATCACCCTTAACAATATCTAGTTTTGTCTCATAGAATTTAGGAATACCTGATGCGTAGTACTGCACATCAAATCCACGGTTTACAATTGTAAAGGGCAGTTCATCAAAACGCATTTTACCGCCTTGCGGCACAATAATTTGTGCAGAGCCTTTACCCGTAGTTAGGTTTACAATGCCCCTATAACCAAATACGCCAGATACAAAAGCGCTTGCAATAACGCCAAGAATACTGATATGCAGCACAAAATAGCCTATACGATTAAGGCGGCCAAGGCGGTATATTGTAAAGCCCTCTTTTGAGGTTTGCTTAATGGCTAAAGTACGACGTGCATAAGTATCAATAGAAGTAGCCGTTTGAGAGCTTATTTGTATTTCCTTAAGCCTGTTAGGAATCGACTTAGGAATAGCAGGTACATGGAGAAGCTTACGCAGTATAAGCCTGCCACTATGCAGCAGACACGCACTTACAGAAAGCGCAATAAAGGCGCAACACCCTAAAAACCACCAAGAACTAAACAGGTGTGTCAGCCCGCTCAGTTGAAATACGCCAGACCAAAATTCGCCAAAGCGCATATCATAATTAGCCGCACTTTCCCCTTGCACAAGCAGCGTACCCGCAACTGAGGCCAGCGCAACAAGAAGCAGGCCATATATGGCGGTTGTCATACGACTAAGTACCCATATAAAAGCCTGCAAATTCATAAGATGAAAGTTCTATTCTTAGTGAACGTTGCTGTTCTTTGGAATAATAATCTCTAGTTCTGTAATCTTTTTACGAAGCGTATTGCGATTAATACCAAGAATTTTAGCTGCGCGAATTTGATTGCCGCGCGCATAGCGAAGTACATGCTCAATAAGCGGCTTTTCTACCTGCTCAATAATTTTACCATGAAGGCCTGGCGCTGGCGTCATGCCACCAAGGTTGTTGAAGTATTGCCCTAGGCAAGAATTGACAGCATCCGGAAGACTTTCAGAGATGCCTTCATCAGCGTTAATAACTGGGAAGACTCTGTTTTCTTTAGGTGTTTGAGTTGTTGTCATTCTTATTTCCCCTTATTCTTATTGTTTTTGTTGGCGCCTCTCCCAAGAGGCCTTTATTTAACCTAGCGGTGCATTTAGCCCTTCGCTAGAACTGCCATTTGGCAGGCATGTGTCTACTGAATCTTCAGTAGATTTTACGTGAGGGTTCTCAGGTGTAAAGCCTTGCTGAACCGCTGTATTATAAAACTCTTCTGTGAGGCCGAGCACTTCATCCGCAGTGGTGAGCTTATTCATCTCTCTACGGTAATCAGCGCCGCCAGGATACCCCTTTGTGTACCAGCCCATGTTTTTACGCATCAGGCGAACACACTTGTTTTCCCCGTATAAATCCAAAGACATATTATAATGCTGCTTTACCACATTCCACTGTGTTTCTGCATCAGGCTCTGGAAGGACCTCCCCTGTTTGCAGGTAATGTGCCACTTGTCCAAGGAACCATGGGCGCCCCTGCGTCGCGCGACCAATCATAACGCCGTCGCATCCAGAAAGCTCAAGTGCTTTTACTGCGTCGTTTAGCGTAATAATGTCTCCATTAGCAATAACAGGAATGCTTACAGCATCTTTAATCTTTTTAATTTCAGCCCAGTCAGCCTTGCCTTTATACATTTGCTCACGCGTACGGCCATGTACAGACAGCTTTTTAATGCCGCAGCGCTCTGCAATTTTTGCAATTTCAGCGCCGTTTTTCATGCCCTCAGACCAGCCTGTACGAATTTTAAGCGTCACAGGAATATCAACCGCATCAACAACGCTCTTTAGAATTTCTTCAACAAGTTCAGGGTCCTTCATCAGCGCGGAACCAGACATCTGGTTTACAATTTTACGCACAGGGCACCCCATGTTAATATCAATAACTTCCGCGCCAGCTTCCTCATTAATTTTAGCAGCAACGCCCATATTTTTAGGGTTGGCACCAACAATCTGAACGCTAGCAAGGCCTTGACCTTGGTGGAAAATCGCCTTTTGGCGAGAAATAGAATCTTCACGTACAGTGGCTTCACATGCCACCATTTCACTCACAACCCAGCCTGCACCAAATTCTTTACAAATAAGCCTAAACGGTGCATCAGAAATACCCGACATCGGTGCAAGGGCAACCGGGTTATCAAGTTTAATATCTCCAATAGTAGGCGCAAGGGTCACGCGGGCGTGCTTTCTTTAAGTGGTTTGAGCGTTTTCCGAAGTCGGAGTAACGAGAAGCAAGAGTACTGAATCTCTGCCTACTTTTCAAGCACTTTATGCTTAAAAAATGTGCATTTTTTCACTTGACAGAAGGATTTTTAACAGGCCTTTTCTTACGCTCATTTATTCCAATTTCATAGCTTATAAAAGGCATATAGGTATGAATGGCAGGGTTTCAAGGGGGAGTGTGTTTTATCTTTGCTTTCTGCCATCAAGATTTTGCCTCTGCTGCGCGGCATCAAAATATGATGACTCGCAAAGTACTATCTTGGTTTAAAACTTTAATTTTGCAAAAACAGAATAGAAAACATTCCTATATAGAAAGATTTCTTCCCCTTTAAAAACGCCACCTTAGCTCTCCCCTAACAGTACCAATCTGGCACAAAGTCGGCTCTTGCAGTTTTTAGGGCGTTATCAAAAGCCTTATAAAAAGGATCATGCACAGCCACTAAGTCCCAAAAGTCACTACTGTGATCCATATGAATGGTATGGCATAGTTCATGGATCATCACGTACTTCACAAGTGGCTCGCTTAAAAACACAAGGCTACGATTCAAGCTAATGGTGCCTGTGGTTGAGCAGCTTGCCCAGCGTGTTTTTTGGTTACGGTACTGGGTGCGGGCAAATTTAAGGCCTGTGCGGTTGCTGATGTCTTCCAGCATTGGCGTCAATACACTTGGTACACGCTTGTTCACCCATTTAGAGAGCGCCTCTTGCCACTGGCCATTTTCATCGGGGGTAATATAAAGCACCTCCCCCTGCTCTTTTACACGCGCAACGAGAGCAGGCTCTAACATTTTAACTGTGTAACAGAGATCACCACATGGAAATTGAATTTTTTCTGGCGGCGCTGCGTCTAAGGGGCTTTTAGGCTTTGGCATACGCTTAATGCGCTCAAGGTTAGATTTAATCCAACCTTCATTATGCAGGAACATACCCTTTACCATGCGCTCGCTTGGCTGCCTTGGCCCTACAACTTCAAGGCCCTTTTCTGGGCTAATTTTAAGCTTAAAGCTTTTTGAGCGTGCGCTCTTTGTGAACGTATAATCAAACATAGGGCGCATACTATAAGCTTTTCAGCGACTTGTCACTTGAAGTTTCCCTCTATAAAAGCAATAATACAACTCATGAAATATGTTTTAAGCTTCTTTCTCATATGCACCCCATTTTTGGCAATAGCCAGCCTTGAGGAGCCTGACTGCATGGCAGAATCTTTTAAAAATCGCACGAGCTGGCTATCTGAACGCGCAGATGTGTACTTTGTTCGTGAAATGGATAAGGGAAAGCTTACAGCGGCGTGCACATGCAGCGGTCCGTTTAGCCTGTCTTGCGAGGCGACAATAAAGCCTCAGCATATTTCCAAAATGATAAAAAACGCCACAAAGCAAACAAGCTTTACTTATACCTATACAGGCAGGTTAGATACGCCCTGCAACGAAAAAATGAAAAAAATCTATGAAGATATGCCCAATAGAGGCGAGTTTGACAGACATTATTTCCTTAAAAAATCAGAGGGTGAATATTTTACACAAGTCCCTCTCCATATATGCCCACAGCCTTAAATGCCCACTATTGAGGCAATCAACTTCATTTTTTAAAAAATCTCACTTGACAGAAATCCCCTCCCTGCATATTGTCTCTTCGGGCGCATGGCAGAGCGGTTGAATGCACCAGTCTTGAAAACTGGCAAGGGTTTACGCCCTTCGGGGGTTCGAATCCCTCTGCGCCCGCCACTTAAAGAAGCTTCCCTCGGGAGGCTTTTTTAATTCCATATTGCCATTCTCACACATCTCATGTATACAAAGCCCATTGCAGTATCTTTTTTCCATTTCTCACAGGAGTTCTCTATGCAGAAACCTTATCCTTATATTGTGCTTGCTCATACAACCTGCTTTATGAGCACCAACTATCCGCGCAGCTTCTCCATCAGCCACCCCGTTCCATCTGAGGTAACTTGCCCCTCCCTTGGTGCAGCTTATCTTCAACGTAAACTCTTTGCATGCCTTGAGGGCAATGCAGCAGAAGTGGCAGCACAAAAGAAAACGTTTCTTGCTCTTATGGGCAAGCTACATGAACATGTCCCTCAGCACGCAGATGAAGATTGGTTTATGTGGAACAGCCTCCACCTCGCCTTAGAAGGCTATGTAAAACGTGCCCTTGAAGGTAACCCTAATGTAGCACGCTGGGAAGCAAGCCACGCACATCAATGGCAAACCATTTTGTTGACCTATTACACCACCGATGAAGGCCAAAAGTTCTTTGATGATGTTATTGAGGAAACAGCGACTCAAAACCTTGCTTACGCATGCAATGATCCCATTCTTGGTATTGGCGTTTCTTATGATGATCCGCAAATTTTGTCGCCTGAAACATGGACAGGTGAAAACCAATACGGCAAAGCGCTGCAAAGTTTTCGGGATACACTGATTAAACACCCCGGTGCTTACCGTACTGATAAAAAACATCAGTTCCCATTTGATTAAACGATTATAAAAGCCCCCGTTTTGGGGGCTTTTTTAGTATCTATTTGCCATCTGGCCTTTTACTTATAAGGATCGGGAAATACACAAGAATAAACAGTCCAAACCCTGTTGCCCACAAAATGCCCGAAAGTAATATAGATTCTGTATAAAAAGTAACCAGCCACATTTCTCCAAGCAATCTGCTGATAACTGCCCCTTGCAGAAGAACATAAGCAAGCACCATAGATTTAAGGGATGTAATGGGGCGCCCTGTATGGCCAAGGCAAACGCGCGTCATCATGCCCAGTATCATTGTACCAATAGCGCCAATGGTTAATGTATGGAGCGCCGCCTGAAAAGAACCCATGCCCAAAAGCGCATAAAGACCTTCAAGAAACAGACCTACAACAAGCCAAAAGTAGCCAAGGTGAAGAATCCAAACAATAGGTACAGATAGAGTTTTATGCCCTTGCCACTGGGTTAGACGCGCAAAATGCACAGCCGAAGCAAGCAATGCAAGCACGCCAAATACTGCACCGTTAAAGGCGCTCAGGTATCCGTATATACATGTAGCAAGCAGCAGCACGAGAGAAAGTTCATTTACATAGGGGTAAACTTTAACCTCCAGAGCGCGGCCTCTTTGGGTCATACCGTTTTGCGTAAAAAACGGCAACACACGTCCTCCAATAACAGCAATTAAAAAGATGATGATATGCACAGCCGTAAACAAAAGCGTTTCAGCTGAAAGCTCTATTACGCCAAGCACAGAAAGGTGCATTAAGATATTTAGCACCGCAAAGAGCGATAAGATGACTAGAAACGCCATATTTTTAAGTTTGCCAGCACCAATAAGCATTGGCGCAAGACTTAAGGCAACGGCAGGAATAAACAGGCTATCCACAATGGCAGTTTGCATGGGCGTCAGTATACTCATCGCCATACAGAGGCGCCCTGCTATCCAAAGACCCGCAAGAAAAGCCAAAGGCCACGATTGAAGCGGCGCACGACCAGTCCAGTTAGCAGCAGCAGTTAGCAAAAAGCCTGCAATCACAGCCATTGCAAAGCCAAACACCATCTCATGTCCATGCCATAGCACAGGGTTTTCCCACACGGAAGAAAGCTTAAGCACACCTGCGTACATAAGTCCCCATGCCACAATGCTAAACACGGCCTGCACCCCTGCCAGTAAAAAGAAAGGCCTAAAGCCTATAGAAAAAAGGTGGACGTTTTTCATGAAATGTATGCCTTTCTTATTACTGAGCCAGCCTACTCTCATTTAGAGCAATAAGAAAGCTCCCATGTTCAGTTCCCCCTTCTTGACACCTAGAAGGGCAATGTATAAGATAAAAGAATGAGTAAAACAACACAACCAGACCTGTTAAGTCCAGAATACTGGAACGGCACCATTAAAATGAGCTTATCAAAGTTCTTCATTTTGTGCGTGCTGCACCAGCGTTCCATGCATGGTTATGACATTGCAAAAGCAGTGGAGAACAAGACAGATGGCTGCTGCAGCCCAACAGAGGGCACGATTTATCCAGTTATGAAACAGTTTGAAACTGGCGACTATGTGACCTGCGAAACAGAGGTTGTCTCTGGTAGAGAGCGCAAGGTTTACACCCTGACACAAAAAGGGAAAGACGCCTTCCAGATTGCCCTTAAAGAATGGATGAAAGTGACGGCCTGCTTTAAGACTTGCGAAGGGTATGAGAGTGCTTGCAAGAGCGCTGGTTGCTAGATTCAAAAAATTTTAACTATATACATAGACCATCTATGCATAAAAAAAGAAAGACCAAACGATGACCACAATACTAAACCTATGGAACACACAGCGCGTCTGGCTGGTATCTGTTGCTGTTTTGGGGATACTCGCCGTATTTGATACCCCCCAAGCTGTAGACAGTACAAAGTTTACCTTTGCGGCAATTCTGCATGTTGCCCCTTACCTCACACTATCTATCGCTATTGCGGCATGGGCAGGTGCTACAGGCGCAGATAACCTTATTGCTAGAGCCTTTAAAGGCTCGCCTCTGCTTATGGTTGGGCTTGGCGCTCTCGCTGGTGGGCTTTCCCCGTTTTGTTCCTGCGGCGTTATTCCGCTGATTGCAGCCCTGCTCTCTATGGGGGTACCGCTTTCTGCTGTTATGGCATTTTGGCTGGCGTCACCAATCATGGACCCATCTATGTTTTTCCTTACATCTGGCGTACTTGGTTTTGAGTTTGCGCTAGGAAAAACAATGGCGGCTATTGGTCTTGGTATCTTTGGAGGACTTACTATTCATATGCTCAGCCGTAGCGGTGCGCTGGCAAACCCTCTGCGTGAAGGTATTAGCGATGGCGGTTGCAGTGGTTCAAAAGTACGTGCCCCTCAGGATGTCGTATGGCGTTTTTGGGCAGAACAAGAGCGCTTTAAGAAGTTTGGTAAAACTGCATGGTCAACAACGCTGTTCCTAGTAAAGTGGCTCACCTTTGCCTTTATTCTAGAAAGCTTAATGCTACGCTGGATTCCTGCTGAAACAGTCACAGCGACGCTCGGCGGTGAAGGACTTATGCCGATTATGATTGCAACACTAGTGGGTGTCCCTGCTTACCTAAACGGCTATGCGGCACTGCCCCTTGTAGGTGGCCTTATTGAGCAAGGCATGGCGCCAGGTGCTGGTATGGCCTTTCTTGTGGCAGGCGGCGTAACGTCCATCCCGGCAGCTATGGCGGTATGGGCACTGGCCAAGCCGCGCGTGTTTGCGCTCTACATCGCCCTCTCCCTTACAGGTGCATTTATAACCGGGCTACTCTTCCAGCTCTGGCAAGCGCTTTAAAAGATAAAATAAAGAAAAGCTCCCCAAGTGGGAGCTTTTTACAATCACTGATTGATAAAGATACTTAGCACTGCTAAAACTAAGTAACAAATGTAATTAATGACTGCTAAAAACATGATAAAGGTTGCACTACTATCTGCCACACTCCTCCCAAGTTTATGCTATGCTCTGGATGAAAAAGATAAAGAAACCGCTTATGAAATTGCAGAAATGTTTGCTAGCTGTGCAGGCACTTACGATGCTGTTTCAGAATTTATTAAAAGTGATTCTCATTTATCAAAAGCATACTCTGAATTAGCTAATGGAGCACAATATGCTGGCGCATTGGTGTTAACATCCGTGGGCATTATGAAATTCAACCCTGCTCTAGACTATATTAAGGGTATGGCAGAGCCAAAAACAAACCAAACAATTGCATTTCTTTCACATGGTGGATTAGAAGAAGCAGAGAAAGATTTACAGGAGTGCATGGCAATGAATGAAATGCAAGCCGAACTCATTAAAGATTTAAGGCGCACAGCATATGAAAATCAATAGGGTTTAAACCATCCCTTTTAAAATACGGATACGTCTTTCAATAGGTGGGTGCGTTGCGAAGACCGAGAACAGGCCTGAGTTGAGGCCTTTCATGTATGGCGGGTGCTCAATGCACATGGCATCTAGCTCATCTGGCAGGTGATCAATTTTAGATTTCCCTGAGATTTTCTCAAGAGCTGACGCCAGTGCAGCCGGGTTTTTAGTCAGTTCCACAGCGCCGGCGTCGGCGAGGTATTCCCGCTTACGAGAGAGCGAAAAACGAATAACAAGCGCAAGCAAACTCGCAAATTGCAGCACAATATAAGCCACAATCATAAAGATAACCAGCTGATTACCCTTCCCCTTTTTGTTGCTGCTAGAGCGCGTTCTGTAGCGTCTGTTACGGTGGAACATGCTCACATATTCCAGCACAATACTAAAAATACCCACAAATACGATAGAGATAATGAGAAGCCTCACATCACCGTTCATGATGTGTGTAAGCTCATGGGCCAGCACACCTTCCATTTCATCATCATCTAGCGCGTCCATAAGGCCTGTGGTCACGGTTACGGTATAGGTGTTTCTGTTAATACCGCTGGCAAAAGCGTTAAGAGCATCGCTTTCAATAACAGCAAGCCAAGGCATAGGCAACCCGCGAGAGATGCACAGGTTCTCAAGCATATTGTAAAGCTTTGGGTATTTATCTCTGCCCACCAGGTCAGCGTTTGCCATTTTGTTGACAATGCGCGTGTTGAGGCGGTAAGCAATCAGAAACCAAACACCACAAAAACCTACAATATGCGGGCTATATTGAAGTATTTTATAAAATGATTGGCTAAAAATAACGCCTGCATCTGCATTGCCAAACTCAGTTTGAATCCAGAATGTCGAAAGAGCTAAGGTGAGATAACAGGTCATAAAAATAAGAAGCGGAAAGCCACAAAGCAGCATAACGGAACGGGTATTGTTCTTCCAGATATGCTGCTTAAGGCCAACTGATGCGTATTGTGTCATATGTCTTAGAACTCAATTTTGGGTGCTTTATGGGCTGCTTCAGCCTCATCTACGCTCAGCTCAAAGAAAGCTTCTTGCTGGAAGTTCATCATGCGCGCAATCAGCACGTTCGGGAACTGCTCTGCATATGTATTAAGTTCACTTGTTGCGTTGTTAAAGAAGCGGCGTGCCGCTGCGATTTTGTTTTCAATATCGCTCAACTCACTTTGAAGCTCTTTAAAGTTGTCACTGGCTTTAAGGTCTGGGTAGTTTTCTGCCACAGCAAAAAGGTTCATCATCGCGCCGCCAAGCACGCCTTCAGCTGCAACGCGTTCATCCATGCTGCCTGCTCTGCCCACACGCGTGCGGGCCTCGGTTACTTCAGTTAGCAGTTTTTCTTCGTGCTTCATGTAGCCCTTAACCGTTTCTAATAGCTGAGGGATAAGGTCGTAGCGCTGTTTAAGCTGCACATCAATATCGCTAAATGCATTTTTGCGTGTTTGTCTGAGCGCAACCAAACGGTTGTAGATTCTTACGGCAAACGCCGCTACAGCAGCAATAACAATCCAAAAAATTGTTGAAAATGAAAATTCCATAAATGTATAAACCTGTTCTTTTATTATTAAGTGCGTTATGCCCGAAAAGTGTAGCACAAGCAAAGGTCTAAGCAAGCAAGTGTCATTTTTTCAAAAAGGTTTGTAACCAGCACTGTTGCGAATACGTACAAGTTTATAGACGCAAAAAAAACACATGGAAGGACATGAATGAAGTACATACTGGCGATTTTTGCAAGCCTTGTAAGCTCAACGGCAGTAACAGAAGAAGCCCCGAGCTCAAAAGTTGTTGTTGAACTCTACACATCACAAGGGTGTTCATCTTGCCCGCCAGCGGACAAAGTTCTTGAAGAACTTTCCCATAAATATGAGAAACTTGTACTTCCCCTTTCCTTCCATGTGGATTACTGGAATTACATTGGCTGGGAAGATCCTTTTTCATCCAAAGAAAACACCAAACGCCAGCGCGGCTACCAAAAACTATCTGGTCGCAGCAGTATTTATACGCCCCAAACCGTTATTAACGGTAAGCGAGAAATGGTAGGCTCTCATAAAAACAAAGTGTTTACAGCTGTACATACAGAAGCAAAAATGCTTGATGAGCGCCCAGACGTGACGCTAATTCAAAATGCAAAAGATATTAGCGTGAGCATTGGCGCAGGCAAAGGAAGCGGAGACATTATTGCTGTGGAATACACTCCCCATGAGCGCACAGATGTACTACGCGGCGAAAACCGTAACCGCAAGCTCAGCAACGTCAACATTGTTGATAAGTTTTATAAAGTTGGTACATGGGACGGCTCAGCTCAAAGGTTTAATATTCCCAAAGGCAGTAGCAAAGGCTATGCAATCTTGATTCAAAAAACAGGTCAAAGGCAGATTATTTCAGCGAACAATCTCTAACAAAAAGCCCCCAAGTTGGGGGCTTTTCTTTTTCGTTTAAGTTTTAGTAAGTCGTCGCCAATTCTGGGCGTCCACCTTTGTAACCCCCACAGAGAAACACATTACGATTTCTCAAGTGAATGTTATCAGCGTCCGTTACCACAAGCCTTTGCATAAAGGCGCAAGAGGCATACAGCGCGGCAATTTTAGGCGGTACGCGGTTGGCATCCACCACAAACATGGTGAGGTTGTTTTTCATTTGCTCTTCTGGCCATGCCCATAGGTCGTACTGGTTCATACGGTTAAGGCCTGGGTTGGCGTACACAACGCGCGGCTGGCCTTTAAGGTAGTAGCTCAGCACTGATGCATCGCCGTAGCTACGGACCATCACCACAGGATCACCAGCAATGCGAGATTTAAGCACGTCAATAAGCTGCGCTGTTGTTTCCCATCCTTTAAGGGTAACCATTGGATCTTTTTTAGGGATCGCGCCTTCTGCGCCAACAGCTTTAAATGTAACGCGCATAAGAGAGGTATCATGCAGCATTGCCGTTATAAATGCCCCCATCACAAGGCCGATGATCGCTAGTTTACGGATAACTTTACCGCGCTCTGCAATAAAGCCAGCAAGCAAAATCACACCGCCAAGGCATGCCAGTACCGGCCAGTTAGCTTGCACTTTAGATGTAAATGATAGAACAAAGAACAGCGCGAAAATCGGGAAACTCATCCAGAAGTAAAGCTGCGCTTTTTCATCCTTCATGCGGCGTGCACCGCACCATGCACATAGTAGTAAAATAAACAAAACACCGCCCCAAATGCCAGCCTGTCCGCCAAGGAACTCAGGCATTGTCTCAAGCCATTTCGTGCCAGATTCACCGCTCGCTTGACCAGCAAGATGCTTTAGACCAACGCCACCGTTTTGTATATTCCAAACCCAAACAGGTAGCATCACGATAAGAGAGGTCAGTCCTGCTATATATATATGTGGGTGGAAAAGCCATTTGCGGCGGTTTTCATCCATAAGAAGGAAAAGGAAAAGCAGCGGGTAAAAAATACCAGCGCTATATTTAGCAAGGCCTGCAAGCCCAATCACAAGCCCAAGCATAATAAACGGTTTGTAACCTTTATCTGTCCAGTGCCAATCCATTTGAGAAAGCATACCAAGCGCGATAAGCCAAAAGATCCCAGTTACAACATCTGGCACCATAAGTAGTCCGCCAGCTGCAAAGATTGGTAGGACTTGGTACATAGCAAACGCCCAAAGGCCTGCTGTTTTGCCTTTGTAATCCTTTGCAAGGTTATAAACAAACAGCGCACTAAAGCCATGAATAAGTACAGCTGGTAAACGTACAAGAATTTCTCCGCTTACGCCAAGCATGCCAAACGTATTGGCAAAAAACATATGAATCCAACTAACAAGAGCTGGCTTACTATAATAGCTGAGCTGCGGCGTACGAGACCAATCCCAGTATTGCGCTTCATCTGGACCCAAATCTAACGGGCCCATACCTATATAAAGAAGCCTTAAAATCATAAGCGTGAGAGTTGCAAGCATAACTTTCTGGCATGTAGAAAGCGTCTTGAAAAATTTAATGGCTGGCATTATGCTGTCCCCCGATATTTATTATTTTAATTTGTTATGGAGCAAAAAAAGAATGGCACAAAACCACAACGATTTCAAATCTGCCCTGCGATTTACACTTCCTCTTATTCTACTCAGCCTTGTTATAAGCGTAGCCGCGTGGCAAACAGGATACGAAAACAAACTTGCAGAAGCTTTATACAGCCCAGATGATAGCTTTAGCTGGATGCTACGCGAGTACAGCACTTGGCCTGTTTTTTTCATAACCCTCATGGCGCTTATCTATAGCATAGTGCCTAAACTTCGTAATAAATCAGAAACCTTACGCACCATGTCTGCGACATGGATTGTAACCCTTGCTATTGGCGCAGGTCTTATTTGCAGCGTCATGACAAAAGAATTTGTTGAGCGCCCTCGCCCTAAAGCATCTATTGTGGCAGAGACACCTATTGAGCCTGCCATTGCCCTTAAGGGTAATGAAGCAGAAATTTCAGGTAAAGCCTTTGTCAGCGGTCATGCAGCCACAGCAGCAATGCTTGCTGTACCTTTCTTTGCGTTATGGACGCACCGCCGCAGAAGGCAGGCTCTTATTGTTCTAGCAGCTGGTACTGCTTACACAGGGCTTGTGGCTTACAGCCGCATGACACTCGGCGCACATTTTCTAACAGATAACATTTGGGCCTTTACTTTTGTTATGGCTACAGCCGCACTTGTCGCTCCGTTTTTCCAAAAGAAGGGCTTGAGCAACAAGATCTTGCTCCCTGCCCTTGCAATAGCCGGGCTTTGCATGGTTTTGTTTAATGATTTCACAACGCAAATTAGCATTTCACCAAAAGTGGAGCGTTATGACCTTACCTTCACTTGCAAAGAGTTCAATATTCTTGCAGATGAAGAAGAGTCTTACTTCCAAGCTAATATTACAGGCTCAGGTGCTCCTATTCGTAACGTGAAGCTTGTTGAAGATATATTTGACGTATCTATAAGCACAATGCCAGGACTATTCAGAAACATCTCATGTGATAGCGCAGATGTACGTTTAAAACGTGGTGAACGTATCCGTATCCCTCGTATAGAAGGAAGTGAGATGAAAGTTACTCTTGGACGCTACACACAGATAGACAGAAACCAGCACTGGTTAATTTTCTATGTGGATCCAAGTGTGGGTGAAATTGATCACACCCCTATCGGATATGTACCGCCAAGTGATGATTCTGAGTAAAAATAGAGCGTTTTATCGAAAATGAGGCTTGACAACCAAGCTTCATTTCGGTAAAAGCACTGAGTACTGGCGGAAACACGCCGAAATACATAAGTTTAAATTCAGCCCAATGGCTAGATGAATTAAGGATATAAGATTATGGCTAAAGTATGCGAAATCACTGGTAAGCGCCCAATGACAGGACACAACGTGTCTCACTCAAAAGCACACACTAAGCGTCGTTTCATGCCTAACCTGCAGGAAAAATCATTTGCAAGCACAGTTCTTGGTCAAAACTACCGCCTTCGTTTGACAACAAACGCAATGCGCACAATTGATAAGTTCGGTGGCCTAGACGAGTTCATGAAGAACGTAAAGAACCGCAACACAAAAGCGTTCTCTCCTTCAGCAACACGTCTGCGTAAGCTTATCCTTAAGCGTACAACTGCAGAAGCAGCAAAAGAAACACCAGCAGCAGCTGAGTAGTTTCTAAATAATACCGTTTACCGCGGGGTGGAGCAGCTCGGTAGCTCGTCAGGCTCATAACCTGAAGGTCGTAGGTTCAAATCCTGCCCCCGCAACCAAATTAATCAAGCACTTAACGAGAAATCGCTAAGTGCTTTTTAGTTCAGGGCTACCTTGGGGCTACCTGCATACTTTCAAGTTGAAACACCTACATTAGACATATATACTCTTGGTTGTATTCAAATATAAGGGTTAAAAGCATGAGCATTTTAGATGATTTAACTTTAATGTATTCCCGCGGGGTTTTTAAGGCTCATATTAAGCAAATCAAGTTTCCTCAGTTTAAAAATTTACAAGCAGACTCCGTTATTAACTTTAATTTCCCAGTCACTGTACTCGTTGGGCAAAATGGATCTGGTAAAAGCTCTTGCCTATATGCTTTACAAGCATGTCCTGATAACTACTCTGTAACAGACTTTTGGTTTTCTACAGAATTAGACCCTATGGCTGAAGAAATAGAGGGGAGAAGGCCTTCCTTTTGTTATGACTACGTAGACAGCAGAAACCGCGAGCATAAACAAGTTTTCTATATGAGAACTATAAGAGGTGGAGACCCTGATTATTGGGAAACCGCACGACCAGCTATAAAGTATGGGTTATCTCCGCAAAAGAAAAGAACTCCACCAATAAAAAAGAATGTTGTATATATTGATTTTAGAGCTATATTAAGCTCGTTCGATAAATACTCTTATTTTTTAGAAAGATCTCATAAGCGCAAAACAAAAAAGAATGATTTTTTAAGGAGTGCTGCAAGAAAAATAAATAACGTCATGAGGAAGAAGCGGGATTATAAGGTTGCGCCATACTCTAATAGGCACGAGCTATCAAAAGGAGATTTAGCACTAATTAATAGAATACTATCTAAAGACTATACAAACTGTACTATCCTAAAACATAAATTTCACAAAGAGCTTGGTGAGTCTATAAAATTTACAAGCAAATTAAAGGGGCAGTATTCAGATGCATTTGCAGGAAGTGGAGAGGTTGCTACAGTCCATATAGTAAAAGAGATTAGTAGCGCTAAAAATTACTCGTTAATCATTTTAGATGAACCTGAAGTTTCATTACACCCGGGGGCACAGGAAAAATTAATGGAATTCCTTTTAAATTCTGCAAAAAAGAAAAAGCTTCAGATTGTAATGTCTACCCACTCACCTTTTATGGTTAATAAATTACCAAAAGAAGCCATTAAAGTATTTAGAAACGCTCCTGATGGAAGCTTTGAAATAACAGAAAACTGTTCTGCCGAAAATGCATTTGCTGAAATTGGGTATAATGATTACGATAAAAATATTATTTGGGTTGAAGATTGGCTTTGCCACTCCATAGTTCAGAGGTGCTTAATAAAAAACAAAAAAGTAGATGAATTTATAGCAAAATTTTCTCCAGGAGGATGCGGTGATATGAGAAACTCGATCACACACCTTCACAAAATGGGTTTGCTTGAGAAGCATTTTTTCCTTTTTGACGGGGATGAGTATCCTTCCTACGAGATAAAAGACTCTTCTCAAGTAACTGATGGTGAAATTCATGATTATTACAAAAATTTAAATGTTAAAATTATTAAAGACTCCAAGGATCCTGGTATCGACAAGATTAAAGAAGTTATTAACTTCATGGCAAGTAATCAAGTTTCATATTTACCTGTAGACACACCTGAAATAATTATTTGGGATAAATCTGTAGCAGAAGATTTACTACATGCAGTACAGGATAGTCAAACTGCTAAAGCCCATGCTGCCCAAATAGATAGCTTATCTGACTACAAAGAGCGTTATGCACAGCTTGCGGAAATAACGACTGGTGACTCTACATCACCAAGCGTTAGACAAATTCAGGCTACTTTTATTACCTCCTGGCTCAAAAAAGAGGATTCCGTCTATAAATTTATTTCTGATTGGATTGAAGAAATAGGATAATTATGACATATAATATATATTGAATTTAAAATAGAGATTTTTTGTGAAATTTATTGACTTGTTTGCAGGTATTGGTGGTTTTCATTACGCACTCCATAATTTGGGTGCTGAATGTGTATTTGCATCAGAAATTGATAAATATGCAAGAGAAACATATCAATTAAACCTAGCGAAAGTATCTCCTCTCCTATTTGATAATAATACATTTAATGATGATATTATGAAGATCACAGACCCGAAAAATCAAATCCCTGATTTTGATATTCTGTGTGCTGGTTTCCCTTGCCAACCATTTAGCCAAGCTGGTCACAAACGAGGTTTTGAGGAGCTACACCAAAATCGTGGAAACATGTTCTTTAAAATTTGCGAAATTCTAGAAGCAAAAAGACCCAAAGCCTTCTTTTTAGAGAATGTAAGGCATATCCTTAAACATGATGATGGAAAAACATTCGATACAATTAAAAGAATCCTTACTGAAGAGCTAGGGTATACCTTTGACTATAAAATGGTAAAAGCTTCAGATCACGGCCTCCCTCAGCATAGACCTAGAATTTTTATGGTTGGATTTAATAAAGACTATTCTTCTAACTTGCCAGAGTTTGCTTTCCCTGCCCCTACTCCTTTAACTATGACTATGTCAGATATATGGCAAGGAGAATGCCCTAAAGAAGTAGGTTATACTCTTAGAGTTGGTGGTAGAGGATCAGGTTTACATGATCGCAGAAACTGGGACTCCTACTTAGTAAACGGTAAAGAGCAGAGATTGACTTCTAAAGAGGGAATTAAAATGATGGGGCTCCCAGAAACATTTAAGTTCCCAGTTTCAGAAGCACAAGCAATGAAACAGCTTGGAAATAGCGTTGCTGTAAATGCTATACAAGCAACAGCTGAAGAGTTAATAAAGTATCTTGATGAAAATACAAGCTTATTAGCACCCCCTTTAAAGAAAGCTGCATAAAATGGTGATTAGCAGAAATGCTGGCGAATGGGCTGAGCTTTACACCTTATTAAAATCACTATCAGATGGTAAGCTCTTCTCTGCAGATGGTGACTTAAACCTTATAGCAGGTCGCTATTACCCTATCATTCAAATTGATATGCAGCAAAAAAACACTAAAGAACCTATTTCGTATATTGTTGATACTGAGACAAAATCCATATCTGTAGAGCTTAGAGGTGAAAAACCTGAACAAATATCTATGAACAGATTTAAAGAAGAAGCAGAAAGCTTTTTCAAAATAATCTCTTCAAGAGGCAAAGCTGCTTTTGAGGTACCTGAAATTTCAAGCTTCCTAGAAAAGCTTAAAACGCCTGAAACCAAACAAAGCTCTGATAAAAAAGCTGATATACACATGGTAATTCATGATGTTATGACTGGTATAGAGAGTAATGTTGGCTTTAGTATTAAATCTAAACATAGCAAGCCTAGCACTTTAATTAATGCATCTGGTCAAACTCTGTTTCAATATGAGGTTAAGCATGCATCCAAACCTGTAAACAAAGAAGAAATTAAAGAGTTATTAGCGGTAAACCCAGATCCTAAAGAAGGTCCTAAAGCAAGAATCCGTAAGCTAGAAGAAAATGGATACCATCTTGCCTTTAAAAAAGTGAAATCAGAGAAGTTCAGAGAGAACTTGCAAATTATTGACTCACAACTTGATCATATATTAGGGAGTTGCTTACATTATATAATGCTATCATCCAAAAGTATGCTGACTGATGTTCTGCCATTACTTGCAGCTAAAAATCCTTGTCAATATAATGCTAGCAGTGATGCCCGCCTTCTCAGTTTTTATGAATATAAAATGAAGCGGCTCATAACAGATGCTGCTTTAGGGATGACTCCTAGCAAACCCTGGGATGGTGAGTATGATGCCTCAGGAGGCTACTTAGTGGTTAAAGATACAGGCGATATCGCATGCTACCACCTGTATAATTGGAATACTCTACAGGACTATTTATATAAGCACCTAAGGTTTGAAACTCCACCATCTACAGGAAAAAATAGCAAAGCATCATTTAACTATGCATTGTACTACGAAGTAGAAAATATACCGTATGTAGATATCTGTTTACAGATTAGGTTTAAATAAAAAGAGGCCATATAGGCCTCTTTCTTTTATTGATGTTCTGCAAGCATGTCTCGC
>JAPKEQ010000019.1 GCA_028821995.1 Alphaproteobacteria bacterium | reverse complement strand
GTGTAAGGAGCGTGAAAACTAATTTTTTAAACATGTACTGCATTTTTCCTTATTTAACCAAGTTTTATAATAATTTATTTATATTGTATAAACAACGCTTTGATTGGAGAATTACCAACAAACCCTTGCATTTATGGCACAACCACCTCAACGGTAAAGGCAGAGCCGCAGGTTATATTTGTTCCATACGCACCATCAAGAACTGTTGCAGCAGGTACAGTTAGCACAGCCCCCAAAAAGAGCGTACGCTGTAAAATAGCTCCACCTAAAGGAATATTCATCACAGTATTCCCAACACCATTACAGGCATTTGCTGTACCGTAAACGCCGCGTGAGGCACCCTCTTCGACTTCTATTCCTGTCATAGCAATACTATTATTTGAACTGTCACATAAAGTGGCACCTGTTGAGCAGCTCACCTCTCCTGTTACCGCTCCATTTAGAGGGTTCGTTCGCACTTGCGCAGAAACGCCAACGCCGTCCCCTGACAAATCACCCGCATAAATTACACTGCCATCAGTTCCAAGACTCAACGTACCTCCAATAAGTCCGCCACTTTCTATAGAGCCAAACTGCATATTAACGGTGTTAGATAATGATACGTCAGGCGGAAAAGCAAATACTTGAAATGCGCAGGTAAAGAAGATAGTGTAGAGCAATGTTTTTTTCATGGTTTATAGGATGAAGGTTTTTAAGTGATATTGTCAACAGCTAACCTTACCGCATCTCCTTTCATAAGAATTTTATTGTGCGCCGTAATGGGCGTTCTTTTATACTTTTGTTTTGCGCCTTTATACTTATGGTTTCTCTTGCCAGTTTTTTTTGGATTTCTCATGTCAATTTGTGCAAAACAAGCAGCATGGAAGGGCTTTTTGTATGGATATGCCTTTGGATACACCCTTTACAGCACGCACTTTTACTGGATAAAAATAACTGTCACGCACTTCAATGAGGATGCCTTTCCTTTTATCTCTCTCTTCCCAGCTCTTTATTTAGGGCTCTACGCGGGCCTATGCGGCATGGCATTTTCTCTGGTAAGTAAACAGGTGAAACCTCTCTTTTACCCTCTCTTCTTTGCCTTCTTTTGGACAGTTGGAGAACTGCTTCTTTCGACAATCTCTTACGGTCTGCCTTGGAACCTTGTTGGCTACGCGACAGGCTTCTCTCTCACCCTTATGCAAGCCGCAAGTCTTGGCTCTGTATTTTTGCTAAGTTTTCTTGTTGTTTTTGTAAGCACCAGCCTATTTTATGCACCGAAAGAAAGAAAACTCATCCCCATTATCTTATGTACACTTCTTTTATGGGGCGGATACGGATACCAAAGGCTGAGCACGACACAAACAGAATACGAAGCGAACGCTCCCATCATCCGTGTGATCCAAACTGGCATTATGCTCGAAGATCGAGACGCCCACACCCCTCTTTCCTTTATTAAAAAGAACAAAGGCCTCACCACAGCTGAAGAACTTAATAAAGCCCACCTTATTGTTTGGCCAGAGTGGGGTGCCCCTACACACATAAAAGAAGATAAAGTTATTGAGCGTTTTATTATGGGGCCATTAACAGAGGAACAATTTCTCATAACAGGTACAAGCGATAGAGATGAATATAAAAACTATAACGCTCTCGCTCTTCTTAACAAAGAAAAACCTATTGAACTTTATCATAAAAATATTCTTGTCCCGTTCTCGGAGTTTATCCCCTTTAAACGCTGGCTTCCAGATTATGCCATTACTGTTCAAAGTAAACTCAACCAGAGCTTTACTCACGGCACAACACCGCCTCGCATGCAAACACCTCACATGCAGTTCACCCCCCTCATCTGCTTTGAGGCTGTCTATCCTTTTTATGTAGCAAAACATGCACTTATAAGTGATACCCTTATCCAAATTAGTAATGATTACTGGCTTGATGACAGCTACGCGGCTGCGCAGCACTTTGCTATGTCACGTTTAAGAAGTATTGAAACGGGCCTTCCACTCATTCGATCTGCCAACACAGGCACAAGTGGTTTTATTGATGCTTATGGGCGTATTATTACTGTCGCAGAAAAATACTACCCTGCTGTCATAGATAACCCCCTCCCATCAAAAACAAAGACACCCACACTGTGGATGTCTTTGATTGGGTTTTATCATAAATAAAGTACTAGATGTAATTCACCTCAATACTTACGGGTTCCCCTTCACCTTGTTCAGAGGAGTAGAAACTACGCATCAAATAATCTTTGACTTGTATTTTTGCACCCAAAAGAATTGTATCATGCTTTTGCTTGCCAGTTAGAGTGTGTTGAATTCCACCCTTACGTGACTGCTCAGAACAAGAAAGACCTGTACCATATTTGTCTGCTTGATCTTTGCCTGCAACCATCTCAACACCTGTTACAGATAATTTTTGCTTTCCATTACTTAGGGACGCTGTGTTACCACAAGAAATTTGTACCGATTCGCCTTTTAAACCAGACACACGAAACTCACCGCGTTGCCCTTCAATATTGGAAGGGTTTTTAGTCCCAAGAAAAACAATCCTACCATCTGTGCCAATTGCAAAATCACCAGATGGGATATGCACAAGGCGGGCAAGAAGAGCTTGGCCTCCGGCATCTAAGATACCTGCACCAGCAACAAAGCTTGCAACAACACCAATCGTTGTACTTGTACCAACGCCTGAACCTGCTTCTACATGTAATGCAGGAACAGATGCAAATAGGGCACTAAGGGCGATTGAGTACTGAGCTATAAGCGCTGTACTTCTTTTTCTTTTTTTATGGGTCAGCATAGGTTTAGCCTCCTTTTATTCCTTCTCTCTTAAGAGCGGCTTAAGGGTAGAGTATGCCCTCAAGCCATTCTCAAGCTTAGAAAAGGAGAGACTTCCGTTACTGGTAGTTCACATCAACCTGAATGTCGTTACCACCTGTAGCAGATGAGTATGCACCAGCTCCGAATACACCACCGACAGTAGAACCGTCAATCTGTCCACCGAAGTAGATGACATCAGCACCACCACCAGCAAGTACGTGGCTAATAGCTGTTACACCAATACCTGCACATGCAGTACCTGTACCAGAGGCGCCAGGTGTCATTGTTGTTTCAATACTTGTAACGTCAATTGTGTTACCAAAACCATCGCCGAGTGTCGCTGTGGCATCGCATTCAACATCAACTGTTGCGCCAACACTACCAGCTGTGATTTCAACTTCACCAGCAACAGGCACTGCCGCGATACCAACAGAGAATACACCGTTGTAAGTAATTGAATCATCAGTTCCAAGTTGTACGTTATCACCAGCAATTGTAGGGGCTGCACTAAACGCTACACTTGAAAAGTCCATATCAACTTCATTAGCAAGCGTTACCGCTGCAACAAAATTAGCAAGAGCATCAATGTTAGTTGTTGCTGCGTATGCACCACCGGCAATCGACATAGCGACACCTGATGCAAGAAGGATTTTTTTCATCGTCATTTGTTTTCTCCTTTTCTTACGAATATTTTTTATTCACAAGATGTTTTATTTTGTTTTGCGGAAAGGCCGCGAGGCTTAGTCTGCAAAACCCAAACCAATTTTTTATAAAGATAAGTTCTAACTACAGTATATTTTGTCTGACATGATAATAAAAATTCTTCCAAAACATAGAGCCACCCTAGCCCTCATTAAAACGCATTACCTGTGACACACAAAACACACTTCTCACAAAAAACAATCGGAAGTTGCTCGAAAATCTTGACATTCTCGCGTAAAGCGTCATTGTGTACAATTTCGACAAAACAGTGCAGATTTAGCGCACTGGCTCTTTTAACATGTCCCAATCTGAAGCTAATTTATAAGCCTTTCTTGAGTTAATGACCGAGTAAACTGTATTCTAAAGGATGTAGACGTGTATCTAAAATCACGTGGACCAAAACTAAGAAATCGCGCAAAGGTATGCACATAAAACGAGCCTACACGCCATTTGTTATTATTTTTTGTGTTCTTTTTGTGACCCTGTCACAGGGGGAATCTTTTGCACAAACAGCAAAAGATGTACAATCCAAGATCATTCGTCTCTTTTGGCCTACCGTTATTGGAAAAACCATTGAAAAGGTTGCCATTTCAGGATTACCTGAAGAGCTTCACACTTCCGCTCAAAAAGAGCTATCAGGTCTCATTGATATGCCCATCAGCCCAGTGATGATCACCCAAACAACGCAAACCATTGAAGACTTTCTACAGAAAAACAACATCCCTGCTCAATCTGTAAAGTATGACCTTCCTGTTGATATTCCAAGCAATGGGCAATTAAAAATCATTTTCAAATCTTTTGAAAATCCTAGCGGACAGCTCTTACTTCAAAAACCCCAAGGTTTGCAAACTGCGCAAAAAAATAAGCGCACAAAACCTCTTGTGAAAGAAGTTCTTATTGCAGAGAAAAGCCTACCAGAGGAACTTACAAAGGATGTAAAAGTTCGCCTTGAAGGCACACCTCTTACGGTTAAATCCATGACAGATTCTTTACAGTTCATTGCAGATTTTTACCATAAAAAAGGCCTTAAACAGCCAAAACTTAGATTTAATATGAGCGAAATTTCAAATGGCCTACTTACACTTCATGTTGAAGATGCGCCTTCCATTAAGGATATTGAAGATCAGGTACAAGTGGCAAACAACGCCAGAGCTATCCGCCCCCTTAAAACTAAACACCCTACTGCTGATAGACTGAGAGGTATTATTCTAAAAAATGCACCTCAGAAAACGACAACCGCCACGGCTGGCATTACAGTTGCCCCTAACAAGCCATCAAAAATACGTACAGCTAACAAGACTCCCATTGAGGAAGATATCATTGAAGGCCTCTCTGACACATTAATGGGCAGAGAGATTCCTATTCAAAAAACCCAAGATACAGATGAAGCCCTTACAGCACTTGACCCTGTTCCAACGCCAGGCATTACACTTCCAGATGAAGAGGTTGAACCGATTCCAGAAGGATCTGAAATTACAGTTCTAACGTCTCTTGGTGGTGAACCTATTGACCCTGTTCCTTTTGATGAGCAAGATTTTCTCTTCCTTGAAGGTGTGATTGAAGATATTGTTGTTGCGGATATTATTGAAGCTTACTATGTCGATGGTAAGCTCTTCCTACCTCTTTCTACTCTTGCCGAATCCTTGCAATTTAAACTTCAAGTTGACCCTGGCACCGGTCGCGCGGAGGGTTGGTTTAGCAAGCAAGAAAACTCCCTCTCTCTTCGCGTACAGCCCACACCCAAACTTACAATAAGAGGCAGGGATGTTCCCCTTGATGCAAGCGATGTACGTGCGGACGGAAATGATATTTTTGTAACAGCAAAGGCACTTGAAAGCTGGTTTGACATTGGGCTGGAACTTAACCTTTCTGATCTTATGCTTCATATTGAGCCAAATGATGATATTCCGATTCAATCGAGGCTTGCGCGTCGAAGCCTCTGGCAGAAATATAAAAAATCTTCGGTTAGTTCATCGCAAAACCAAGGCATTAGCCTCACAGAAGTACCTTATAAAGCCTTTGGTAAACCCTCAATCAGACTCACAAATAGTAATACGTTTACCCAGGACTCATCTGGAAACAGAGCATCTAACAACAACTTAAGCATCCAAACCCAAGGTGATTTGGCCTTTATGTCTGGGCGTACTACAATTAATGTTGATAACAACTCTGGTGAGCGCCCTAAAATTAAAGACGTAAACCTTCACCTTGAGCGTAAAACTTTAAATCCAGAACTTCTTGGTTTCATGAAAGCAACTGAAGTTGAGCTTGGGGATATTAATCTTGAAGCTCTTCCTCTTGTACCAAGTATAAAAAATGGCCGTGGTATTAACGTAACCAACGAGCCAGCAGGTTATGTTCGTGACCCTGAAAACTTCCAAGTTAAAGGCGTAGGGCCTGTAGGATGGGACGTTGAAGTTTACCAAGGAGACCGCCTTATTGATTTCCAAGTCATTGGAGAAGACGGTGATTACACCTTTGATGCCCTTCCTCTCAGCACAGGGCTCAACCTCTTTAAAACGGTTCTTTACGGACCAAACGGTGAAAAACAAGAACGCTTTGATAAGTACTTCCTTGGCCAAGGGCTGCTTAAGAAAAACCAATTTGTGTATAATATGGGATACTTGCAGTCTACAGATGTCTCTATCCCAATTGATGAAAACCGTACGCTGAATGCACATGAAAACATTCTTTCTGCAAGGGCAGAATACGGACTTCGTAAAAACATATCCCTCCTTGGCGGGCTTTACCATGGCGTTGCAAGTAGTAACGATATTGATGCTCTAAGCCTTGGCCTGCGCGGCACGCTTGGAAACACCTACCTCCAAAGTGACACAGCACAAACAAACCAAGGTCAGGCCTATAGTGTTCTTGGGCGTTATGCGCTTGCCAGAAACTCATCACTGACTGCTGGTCACACAAGATACAGAGGGTTCTCAAAAGATTTAAGAAGTGATACGGATAGTACATTTTTGCGCTATGAAGCTCAGATCAAAAACCTTATAGATTCACCTGTCTCATTCAGCATTGAAGGCCGTGAACAAAAATTCCTTGATGCCCCGATGAAGAAAACTCTTACAAACCGCATGTCTTCACGCGTGTTTGGCATGGCCATGAGTAATGACCTTACCTATACATCTGTTGATAACAGCTCCCCAGAAGAGCTCACTGGCGCCCTCACTGCGAGAGGCAGACTTGGCATGTACGATATTCGTGCACGCGGAAATTACACACTTAAAGATGAGCGTAAACTAGAAAATATCTCTATTGATACGCAACGTAAAATTAATAAAGATATGACATTTGATGCAGGCCTTGAACGTGACTTTACAGGCCGTACAGAAAATAGATACACCGCAGGGCTTAACTGGAAACTTCCAAAATTCCAACTTGGTATGACAGCAGAGCATGGTAGTTTTGGGGATAGTCGACTCCTTGCGCGCCTGACAACAAACCTCTCACCAACAAGAGGTGGCTACGATATGTCGTCAAACTCATCCAGCTTTAGTGAGGGATCTCTTTGGGTTAAATCCTACCTCGATAAAAACGAAAATAATGTGCAAGATGAAGACGAAGAGGACCTTGAAGGTGTAACCATTCGAAGCAGGTTGAGAGGGTCTAAAGCCACAACAGATGAAACAGGCATTGCCACCGTTGGCCGTATCGCTACATTTATTCCAAACAAGGTTGAAGTTCTGACTAACACCCTGCCTGATATTTACATGGTCCCTGCGATTCCTGATATGCACGTCCTTGGTCGTCCTGGTGTTATTGGCCCGATTGAATTCCCTATTAGACAGCTTGGTGAAATTAACGGAACTATGTCCCTCATGCAAAACGGGGAGCTTGCTCTGCTTAGTGAGCAGCCACTACTCCTCTTTGATGAGAATGATGTGCCTGTCACCCACACTTATACAGCTTATGACGGGTTCTACTTTTTCCCGTCCCTGCCAATGGGTAACTATAAGGTTGTCATCCCAACAGATACACTGGCCCAGTATGGCGTAGAGCATATCGAACCGCTTGCGGTTACGCTCACACAAGATAACACTGTTATTAACGACCTCGATGTTGTTTTAGAAGAATCTGTACAAACCTTCGAATAACCATTCCATATAAAAAAGCCCCCCCCCGCAGGGATGCTTTTTTCTCGCTTTCATTCAGGCTGTTGTGTTGATGCGCACGTCCATATCTGTGGAAAACTCTAAAAGATTTCAACCCTTCCAGAAGAATTTTCAGAAAAAATTCATAAAATTTATTTAAGATGAGAAAAACCCTTTTAAGAAGCGCAGCGTACACATTGTACGTAAGCGCCGCAAAAGGGTTTTAATCGCTTAAAGAAGACTTATGAGGCCCAGAATTTTTTGGCTTGATCCCAAAAAGTATTCTGCTCTGGGTTCTGCTTATCTTTGCACTCGCCTTTAAACTCATTTAAAAGCTCTTTCTGGCGTTTGCTGAGCTTATGTGGCACTTCCACCGTTACTTTCACAAACATATCACCACGACGCGTTCCATTAAGCTCTGGCATACCTTTACCTCGCATACGGAACACCTGGCCTGACTGCGTACCTTCTGGCAAGTTCATTTTGGCTTTACCGCCATCTACAGACGGCACCTCAAGTTCTCCGCCAAGGGCCGCATCCACAAAACTCACAGGAATATCCATAGAAAGATCTGTGCCTTCACGCTTAAAGAGCTTATGGGGCTTAAGAGAAACAAAGATATAAAGATCCCCAGGACGTCCGCCTTGCATACCGGCCTCGCCTTCACCGCTTAAGCGAATTCGCGTACCTTCATCTACGCCAGCTGGAATATTTACGCTAAGTGTGCGCTCTTTACGTACGCGGCCTTTACCACCACATTTCGTACATGGGTCTGGAATAATTTTACCTGTACCATTGCAAGTATGGCAGCCCCTTACAACACTAAAGAAACCTTGCTGAACACGCACTTCACCAGCGCCGCCGCAAGTATGACATGTTTTAACACTTGTCCCCTTTTTAGCACCTGTGCCGTCACAACTATCACAAGGCGCCTGCGTAGGAATTTTTACGTTTGCTTTTTTACCATGGAAGGCATCTTCAAGATCTACTGCAAGATTATAGCGCAAGTCATTTCCGCGCGTATCAGCTTGCTGGGTGCGGCGGCCACCGCCGCCAAAAACGTCTCCGAATAAATCTTCAAACATATCACCAAAATCACCAAAGCCGCCACCTGCACCGCCGCCAAAACCGCCAGCACCAGCGCCGCCGCCTGCGCCGCCGCCCATTTGGTTAAAGGCATCATGACCCACACGGTCGTAAGCTGCTTTCTTTTGCGGATCCTTTAAAATGTCATAAGCTTGGCTTACGGTTTTAAATTTCTTCTCAGCGTCTGCATCCCCTTGGTTACGGTCAGGGTGATACTGCATCGCCAGCTTACGGTATGCTTTTTTAATTTCAGCGTCTGAAGCGCTCTTAGAGAGCCCAAGGTCTTGGTAATAATCAGCCATTATCGTCTAGAAGTCCTGTAATTTGGATTGTGTCCATGCATCCAGTTACCTGTTGGCGGTTTTGGATTCAAGTTTTTATAAACAATTTTGTATTTAATGCCAGCAGCGCCCTTGCAGTTAATGCAATGCCTAACTTTGCCGCCCTTACCAAAAGAAGAAACATGCTTGCTTGACTTAAAGAAGTTTGCGCTTCTTATGCCGCCAGTTTTATATCCCAGTGTGCTACGCGCACCACCAGAGCTATATCCCATAGCATGACTTGCACTGCCAGAACGGTACGCATGCGCAGAATGACTTAAAACCACGCCCATAACAGCAACTGCCATTACAAATTTATATGCCATGTTTTCTTCTCCTTAATTGCAGCAATGGGCTTCTAAGTAGAAGCCCTTTGCGCAAACTTGCTTATACTTAAGCAGTTTTCTCTTTATCTTTAGCGTCATCAACATCTTCAAACTCAGCGTCAACAACATCTTCGCCTTCAGCTTTAGCATCCGCCTCAGCATCACTGCCAGCTGCCGCTTGCTCCTGCTCGTAGATCGCCTGACCCATTTGCATTGCTGCATTCATCAGCGCTTCTTTTTTCTCTTTCATTGCTTCAAGATCAGCATCTTCATTTTCAAGAAGCTCTTTAAGCTCTGATACTTTAGTTTCGATGTCGCTCTTCACTTCATCAGAAACTTTATCACCGTTCTCAGAAAGCTGTTTCTCAATAGAGTCTACAAGAGATTCAGATTCATTACGCATATCAACAGCTTCACGGCGCTCTTTATCAGCTTCTGCATTTTGCTCAGCTTCTTTTACCATGCGTTCGATATCATCGTCGTTCAGGCCGCCAGATGCTTGGATACGGATAGATTGCTCTTTACCAGTGCCCTTATCTTTAGCAGATACATGCACAATACCGTTCGCATCAATATCGAATGTGACTTCAATTTGAGGTACACCACGTGGCGCTGATGGAAGACCCACAAGATCAAACTGACCTAGTGTCTTGTTATCTGCAGCCATTGGGCGCTCACCTTGGAACACACGAATTGTTACAGCGCTCTGGTTATCTTCTGCAGTAGAGAACACCTGAGACTTCTTCGTTGGAATTGTTGTGTTACGGTCAATGAGAGCTGTAAACACGCCACCAAGAGTCTCAATACCAAGGCTAAGAGGTGTTACATCTAGAAGAAGAACGTCTTTCACATCACCGCGAAGGATACCACCTTGAATCGCTGCCCCGCAGGCTACAACTTCATCAGGGTTAACGCCTTTGCTTGGTGCTTTACCAAAGAACTTTTCAACTTCTTCTTGAACCTTAGGCATACGTGTCATACCACCAACAAGAAGCACATCATCAATTTCGCTCTTATCTAGGCCAGCATCTTTAAGTGCTGCTTTGCAAGGATCCATTGTGCGCTTAATCAGGTCAGCAACAATAGACTCAAGCTTGGCACGTGTGATCTTCACTTGCAGGTGCTTAGGACCAGATGCATCAGCTGTAATAAACGGAAGGTTTACTTCAATACTTGTAGAAGAAGAAAGCTCTTTCTTCGCTTTTTCAGCTTCATCTTTAAGACGCTGAAGTGCCATTTTATCCTTACGAAGATCCACGCCGTCGCTCTTTTTAAACTCATCAGCAAGGAAATCAATGATACGGTTATCAAAGTCTTCACCACCAAGGAATGTATCACCGTTTGTTGCCTTAACTTCAACAACACCATCGCCAATTTCAAGAACAGAAACATCAAATGTACCACCACCAAGGTCATAAACAATGACATGTTTCGCATCGTCGCCTTCTTCGTTAAACCCGTAAGCAAGGGCAGCTGCTGTTGGCTCGTTCACAAGACGTAGCACGTTAAGACCGGCAATTTTACCTGCATCTTTAGTCGCTTGACGCTGTGCATCGTTAAAGTAAGCAGGTACAGTGACTACTGCGTCTGTTACATCAGATCCAAGAAAATCTTCAGCTGTTTTCTTCATTTTTTGAAGGATCATTGCTGACACTTCTGATGGAGAATATTTTTTGCCTTCAACTTCTACCCAAGCATCGCCGTTATCTGCTTTTACAATTTTGTAAGGCACAAGGTCTTGGTCTTTTTTAACGCTTTCGTCGTTAAATGGGCGACCAATAAGACGCTTAATCGCGTAAAGCGTACCATCTGGGTTTGTTACCGCTTGGCGTTTTGCAGACATACCAACAAGCTGTTCGCCATCTTTTGTAAAGCCAACAATTGAAGGGGTTGTGCGTGCGCCCTCTGCGTTTTCAATTACGCTTGGCGTATCGCCGTCCATAACAGCAACACATGAGTTTGTTGTTCCTAGATCAATTCCGATTACTTTGCTCATTATTTCTCTCCTAGTTAATCATATTTAGTCAAAATTATTTTTAGTGTTTAATTACTCTTTGCGTGTCCCATACCACATGGACCATGCGTTTGTTTGGGTCAAACATCATGAAGCTTTGTGCTCCTGTTGCTTTTTCTGGACCAGGCCAGACCCCTTTGGAAAACTCTGCATTCTTCTCAGCCTCCTTCACAATATCGGTGAGATTCTCTGCCGAAGGTTTTGGGGTTTTCTTATTTAAAATTTGAATTTTACTCACTTATTCCTCCCCTGAATTTGCCTTTGCAACACCAACCATGGCTGGGCGCAGAAGCCTTTCTCCAATTTTATAACCTTTTTGCACTTCCTGAACGACCGTACCTTCTGCATGTTCGTTTGTCGGTACTTCAAACATCGCCTGGTGCTGTTCTGGGTTAAACTTTTCACCAACAGTTTTAACAGCGCGCACTTCAAATTTTTCCATCGCTTGGTCCATCTGATGCGCCACCATAGCTACGCCTTCTTTCAGCGTTTTAAGTTCTGGTGTTTCAGCAACCTTTTTCATCTCGTCCAAAGCACGCAAAAAGTTATCTTGTACGCCAAGCATTTCACGGGCAAAGCTAGATACTGCGAATTGACGCGCATCCACAACTTCTTTTCTTGTGCGTTTTTTTAAATTTTCCATTTCAGCAGCAAGGCGGTATGCTTTATCTTTCCATTGAGCAAGCTCATCCACAACGTCTTCCGCAGCTTCAACAGCTTCTTCTACAGGTGTTTCAGCACCATTAACTTGCGCTGCTTCTTGATCAAAATTTTCAGTCTTTTGTTCTGTCATTTTTTCTACCTTAAATCCCTCTTAGATCTTACTTAGCCGCAAGACGTCTTTCGTTTATCACACGTGACAGCATTTTGCCCGTATAATCGACAATTGAAATCGTTTTTTTATAATCCATACGCACAGGACCAATCACCCCAAGCGTGCCTACAATAGATTTATCGTCACTTCCGTAAGTTGTTGTCACCATTGAAAACTCTTCTGCGCTATCAATCGGACAATCTTTCCCTACAAAAATTTGAACACCTTCACCTTTTTGCACTTCATTCATCAGTGCCATTAGCATGCGCTTTTCTTCAAAAGCATTAAATACGCTTTTCAACTGATCACGCACAAGCTCTGGGTACTGGAATAGGTTTTGACTACCAGAAACAACAAGCGCACTATCTGTATTAGGTGCTTGCCCCCATGTTTCTGCCGCACCCATCATGCTATCCATCAACTGATCTACACGGTTCTTTTGCTCCATAAGGCCTTCCATCATCTCAACGCGCGCATCTGATAGTGTCATGCCATCAATATGCTCTTTGAGACGTATAGCCGCTTGGTTAAGTGTGTCCTCATCAATATTATCTGGCACATGAATCATTCGGTTCTCAATAGAGCCATTATGACCAACAAGCACAGCAAGAACTTGGTCATTTTTCAGGCGCACAAATTCCATCTGCTTAAGCTCTTCACGCTCAAGACGCGGTGCAACCATAACGCTTGCGCAAGATGTCAAATTAGAGAGCATGCCAGACATGTTGTCCATAATCTCGCTAATGTCACGATCATCTTCAAAATATTCAGCGATTTGCTTTTCAACTGTTTTATCAAGCGCACTCGCTTGAACAATGCCTTTCACATAAAAGCGAAATGCATCATCCGTTGGCACACGGCCTGCTGATGTATGAGGGCTTTTAAGATAACCCTTTGCTTCTAGCTCAGCCATCACGTTACGGATTGTTGCAGATGAAAGCTTCTGTGTTAAATTTTCAGCAATCACTTTAGAACCAACAGGGGTTCCTGTTTGGGTGTAAATGTCAACAATCTCCCCAAGAATATCTTGGGAACGCTCATTTAAGTTGTCTAATATTTTTATCATAGAAGGGATACTAGCACTCTTTATATAAGTTTGCCAATACTTTTTTAGCACTCTTTTTTATTAAGTGCTAATTTTATTATAAAAGTGAGGAATTACCTGACCTTATCTGCTGCCAGAGAGAGTCTTTAAATTCCTCTACAAAGGCATCATGCGCTTTTTTATCCTTCTCCGGCACTGCAAATGCACGTAATTCCTGAAAAGAAGCCTTAACGATTTCTTTGTTTGCAAAATCAATCTCTTCTTTTTCAGAAGATGGCTCATCCTCAAACGTTAAGCCTGTTTGCAGGCCGCCAGTCAGGTGTACATAAACTTCAGCGAGAAGCTCGCTATCAAGCAAGGCGCCATGAAAAGCACGGCCTGAGTTTTCAACCTCAAGGCGTTTACATAAAGCATCCAGGTTCACCCTTGCACCAGGGAACTTTCTACGCGCCATAGGGATCGTGTCAATCACCTCGTTTGAAAGCACAGGGTAACCAATATCTTGATATTGGAAGTTCATAAAATTCATATCAAACGGCGCATTATGAGCCACAAGAATTCCATCACCAATAAACTCTAAAAAATCGTCTGCAATTTCCTTAAAGGTTGGCTCATCCTTGACACGGTCATTGGTAATCCCGTGAACGCGTATTGCACCTGCATCAATTTCACGTTCAGGATTAATATACTGGTGGTACGTCCTGCCAGATGGCACACGCCCAATCAATTCAATTGCACCAATTTCAACCATCCTGTGCCCATCCTGAGGGCTCATTCCAGTTGTCTCCGTATCAAAAATAATCTCTCTCATTAATCGAACATCCGCTTTTTAATTTTACGGTGCGCAACCCAAAAGGCAAATACCGTAAGAGCAACAAGATAAAAACCCTGAATCGCCATAAGAGACCAATCAATGGGAAGACCTGTTGTCAGTGGACGTATCATGCCAATAAACGGTGTCATTGGAAGGAAGAAGCTCACCCACTGAAGCCATTCTGGGAAACGATCCACACTAAAGAACACGCCGCAAAACATAAACATTGGCGACACCCAAAAGGTAAAGAAATAGCTAAACGAATCATACCAGCGGGCATAAGCGGTTGCCACCAGTCCGCACGCCATAAAACATGCACTTGCAAGAAGGCAAATAGGAAGCAGCAGCCAAAGCTTAGAGAATATAACAATGCCGCCCACAGCAGCGCCAACAAGCAAAACACAAAAACCTGCAAACACCCCCTTAAGAGCGCCCCATACAATTTCCGCCATAAGTAGCTGATGCAAACGCACCGGCGTTGCGAGCGCCGCGTCCCATGTCCTTAAAAACTGGAACCGGCTAAAGGCGCCAATCGTTGCCTCAAATGAAGAGGTGAACATTGTGGCGTAAGCAATCATGCCCGGTACAACAAAAGCAATATATGGCACATCTCCCATCTCATCAATAATCGCACCAAGGCCATACCCAAAAGCAAAAAGGAAGAGAATTGGGTTACCAAGGTTATTGGCAAGAGTTGTCCATTTATTGCTGTAATTTACAAGAAAATTACGGCGCAGAATGGTTTTTGCAACCAGTATAAAATCACGAAGTTCATTCATTTTATGCACCCTCTCTTAAAGACCTACCCGTCAAACGCAGGAACACATCTTCCAAGTTTGCAGGGCGGTAAAACGTACCAGGATGGTTTTTAATCTGTGCAGCATACGGCTCAATTTTATCAACATAAAGTAAAACAGCATTTCCAATATCTTCGCTGTCAGCATCGTATGTTTTAAAGGTGCTCAGCTCAGCCTTTGGAACCTCTACCACATGGCCACTTACATGTTTTTTAATGAGATTCTTAGGCGTATCGTCATCTAGCACCTGCCCCTCATCAATAATAATAATACGATCACAAAGGCGTTGCGCCTCATCCATATAATGCGTGGTTAACAGAAGTGTTTTTCCCTGTGCTTTTAGAGAAAGAATTTGCTTCCAAATCAGCACACGCACTTGCGGATCAAGCCCTGTTGTCGGCTCATCCAAAAAGACAATATCAGGGTTAGAAATAAGTGCACGCGCAATAACCAGACGGCGTTTCATACCACCAGACAGCTGATTTACGCGAGCATGCGCTTTATCTGAAAGTTGCATAAAATCTAAGAGTTGAGGCACGCGCACTGCAAGTTCCTCCCAAGATACATCATAAAAACGGCCGTAAATTTCTAAGTTTTCGGTCACAGATACATCTGTATCTAAATTATCCATCTGAGGAACCAAGCCGATTTGGGATTTTTCTGTACGTGTTAAATCTTCAGGCGTTTTACCAAGAACAGTAAGCTCTCCACCAGTAATTCCAGAAAGCCCCATAAGCATACGCATTGTGGTGGTTTTTCCTGCACCGTTAGGCCCAAGAAGGCCAACACATGTACCCGCCTCAATATCAAAATCAAGACCGCGCACAGCCTTAAAAGTGCCGAATGTTTTTTGAAGCCCCTTTGCAGAGATAATTGTTTGCGTCATAAAAATCTCCTAAGCAACAAGACGTGTTGCACTCATCATAAGCTCACGCGTCTGCAACCAATCTTGAACTTTTACGATGGTGTTACCCGTTTCTTTTTCAAGCTCAACAGCAAGCGGGTAATCGTTTCCGCCCTCATAAATTTTATCACCAAAGAAAGTAATAGGGCCTTTATATTCTTTACGAAGCACAGCAAGAACCTGCCCTTTATCATTTCCTTCTTCAGAAATATCAATAGAGATCTGGCCGCCAATTGTAATAGAGAGACCCGGAAAAGCACGGCGTAATTGATCTGCAATATGGGTGCGTTCCTGCGCAATACTCTCGTACTCAACGTAAGCTGAACGCTCCTCTGGTGTTGCCGCTTTACCAACAGTTGAGAAACACACCATTGTTGTACGGTCTTGAATATGCTCGCCCGTGCGCACTTCGTAATCACTGGCCTCAAGCTGACTTTCCAGCATAGATTTAAGACCTTCTGGCCATGTAAATGTGCGCTGGTATTTCATTTCACCATTCACCCACATTTCGCCGCCCATAACAGGGAAAAGCGCGTAAGCATTTTCTAAAATATCTGCAGGGACTTGCGTTTTCATCTTCTTCAAATCACTTCCTGATGAAAGCACATAAGGGTGATCCCCTACAAAGGCTTTAAAAAGCGCTGCCATCTCATCTGTCATTGAAAAACTAGACGCTACAAGAGTATTGTCCACATCGAATACGTACATCATTACATGTCCCTTTCATCTGGCGCACGCCCAAGCACTGGAATGCGCACTATTTGTGCTGGTGCATTTTTAAACAGAAGTGTCACAGGCACTTCAACACCAACCATTAAGGCGTCTTTTACACCTTGAAGCATAATATGTAAACCATTCTCCTCCAGAGTCACAAAAGACTGCGCTGGAATTTTAATATGAGAAACAGGACGTAGACTACGACGCCCAAACGCGCCAAGCTCTGTCTGCTGAAGAAAAATACGTCGGCTTGCAGAAATTTCTGCACCCACAAGCTCTATATCTTCATCTGTAGTATTAAGAAGATCCATAGAGATTACACCGCTAAGGCCGTGCGTTGAAGGCTTAAGCCAAGCGCCACGCAACTCAACGCCAGCAAAAGCAGGCAAGGCCGCAAACAAGCATGCCATGACATAAACTAAACGCATCCACAGCCCTCTCCGCAGCCCATAACACGCGGCAGTTTATGCTCTTTAAGAGCCGCCGTATAAGCGCCCATCATTTCCATATTATTTTCTGCCATATCCTGCAAAAAATCCCATGTATAAATGCCTGTATCATGACCATCGTCAAAAACAAGCTTCACCGCGTACTGCCCCACAGGAAGAATATTTAAAATTTTGACATTTTTTTTACCGTACACAAGGCGCTTTTGACCAGCACCATGACCGCGCACCTCAGCCGAAGGGCTTTCCACCCGCAAAAGCTCAGAAGAAAGGGCTGCTTCTCCCATGCCTTCAAAACTTACCTTGAGTAATTTTTTATCAGCAGATAGCGTAAGACTTGTTGGCGCTGTCATAACTATTTCTTTCCCTTTTGCCATGGCTCAGATTCTTCTGCCAGCATCACTGGCACACCATCCCTTATAGGATAGGCGCAGCCTGCAGAGGGACTAATGAGACGATTGTTTTTTGAGTCATACTGGAGCCTGCCCCCCGTTTGCGGACAAACAAGGATCTCTAAAAGCTCCCCATGCGTACCGCGAACCTTCTGTAAAGAAGATTTAACCGGCATACCCGCTCTCTTTTTTCTCTTGGCGGCGCTTTGCCTCAATGCAAAGTGTTGCAATAGGACGTGCCATCAAACGGCCAAGACCAATTGGATCACCCGTTTCTTCGCAATAACCAAATTCGCCCTCTTCAATACGCTCAAGCGCCTCATCAATTTTATTGATAAGCTTGCGTTCACGGTCACGTGTACGCAGTTCAAGTGTTTGCTCATATTCAAGAGAGGCCTGATCATTCAAATCAGACTCAATAGCGCTATTATTTTTAAGCTCGCGCATTGTTTCTTGAGATTCTTTTAAAAGCTCATCACGCCACGTCAGTAGCATATCTCTGAAAAATGCAGATTGCTGAGGACCCATATATTCCTCATCATCAGTTGGCTTGTAGCCTTCTGGGTATCCTCTTTCAGTTGATTTTACTGCTGTTTTGGTCATGTTATTCCCTTTCTTACGTCGCGGGGTCTTATTATTATGGCAGCCATTTTAGCGCAACTCTTTTCTCTATGCGAGTATAAAGAGTGATTTTAGTTTGAGAACCGATCAGCAATAGTATCTGTTGCATTTACAAGAGCCTGACTAAAGTGAGGCGCGCCTGTGCTATGAGAGGCTTCCTGCACTGGAACAAACTCGCAACCAGGCCATGCACTTGCAACATCAAAAGCGCCTTTAGGCGGACAGCACATATCAAAACGCCCCTGAACAACATACCCTTTAATATCTTTAAGCTTATCCATATCACGGATAACCTGCCCCTCATCAATAAAGAAGTTATTCTGGTCGTAATGGGCAAATATGTAGTTCATCCACACAGCATGTTCTATCTCATCATGCTCCATAAGCTCAGGATCAAATGTACTTTTCTCCATATTCATCCCACACAAATGCCACTTACTAAACGCATTACTAACCTCTCGTTTACGCCCAAAATGACCATTTAAAAGGCCATCAATCACAGCAGCACGCGTACATGTCTCTCCATTCTTTAAAACAACCGATTTAAACTCTTCGTACTCGGCAGGGTACATATAATTTTGCCCTTCACCATTCATCCACTTAGCTGAAAAGTTATCCGCAAGGAACACTGCTGATACAACAAGCGACGCAACCCTATCTGTATAAGTTTGTGCATAAAGCAGAGCAAGCGTACTCCCCCAGCTACTGCCATACACATGCCACTTCTCAACATTAAGATGTACGCGCAACTTTTCTGCATCAGCCAACAAGTCTTGCGTTGTGTTATTTTCAATTGATCCTGCTGGAATGCTCTCCCCGCAACCGCGCTGATCAAACATAATAATACGATACTTTTCTGGATTAAAAATTTGTGCGTGCTTGGGCTTACTTTGGCTTCCAGGGCCACCATGAAACACAACAACTGGCACGCCTTTAAGGTTCCCACTTTCTGAAAAATAAACCTTATGTCCCTCCCCCACATCCAGGTGGCCTGTATTAAACAGCTCAGACAACGGGTATAAACCAGTAACAAAATCACGCATAAAAAAATCCCTTTATAAAACAAATCCAGATCAAGATACCATAAGACATACACAAGCAAAGAGCAGAAACAAAAAACTTGAGAAAAAGCGACACTTTAGGCATATTAGCCATGTACGCGCCCTTAGCTCAGCTGGATAGAGCGTAGGCTTCCGGTGCCTAAGGCCAGGGGTTCGACTCCCTTAGGGCGCGCCATAAAACACAAGGAAAAAGAAAAATGTCTGAGCCAATTAAAGCAACCAACAAAGAAGTGACAGAAGTGACAAGTAAAAAAGCACACTGTGACGGACCTGAATTTTCTGGCCACCCGCGCATTTACCTTGATATGGGCGATGAAAAACAAGTGGTTTGCCCATACTGCAGCCACGTCTTCAAGTTAAAATCTTAGATTATATCTATTAAAACTCTTGTCCAGAAAGGACAGAGAGAATATAAGCTTCCGCTTTTTCTAGCGGGTATGTTTTTGTACCAAGACGCTTACCATTCAAAAAGTAACCATTAGGCCTGCGCACTTTTACAGATGCCGCAAGGTGTATATCTTTTTGGAGGTCACGAATCATCAGGCTCATACGCTCAGACATCATGACACGCTGCGCAGCAAGATCCAGCCCTGCTTTTTCCAAATAATTCACATAATCTCCTGGTGTGAGTTTATTTTTGTGGTTAAGGACCATTGCAAAGAACGGTTGGAACACTCCCCCCTGCCAAGCCATCTGCATAAATATCCCCCCACGGAACTCATCTGCCTCAGACGGCAAAAACTTAAGCACAAACCGAGATGCATCTCGGTACAGGTCAACCTGATCCAAAAATGCCTTTAAGCGCTTTCGGCACTGTTCGCAATCTATGTCTGTAAAAATAATAATTTGGGCTGCACTACCGCCACGACCAATAAGAGGATTAAAACTCTCAACAGGAATATCAAACTGCTGTGTCAGGTAGCCAGGCTCAATGGCAGCAGAAACAGATACAGGATCATAAGCTTTTAGAATATGTTCAACATCAGGCATTACGCCAAGCTTTTGCTGCGCAACCATTGCCTGCTCTTTTTGACGATGACGCGTGACAGGATGCGTCTCCACCATACGATCAAACCCTAGCGGGCCAATTTCAGGTGATGGCAGAGTCAGGCTTGGATTCAAAATGACTGCGATTTGAAAGGCGCACATAATAACAAGCAAAACACCTGCAAGTAAAAACAAAGGAAAGGAAGGCTTCATAAGACCTTCCTTTCCCGTTGCTTTAAATGAACTCCCTTAAAGAGCACTATACGTTTCTAGCATATCATCTAGGGTCGCCTTAAATGCCTCAACTGGCTGCGCGCCACTTACGCCCTTACCATTGATAAGGAAGAAAGGCGTTCCGCTTCCGCCATTCTTTTGTGCAAGCTCAGCAGATGCACCAATCATTTCTTTCAAAGCATCAGACTCTCGGTCCTTATTAAACGCATCCATATCAAG
>JAPKEQ010000018.1 GCA_028821995.1 Alphaproteobacteria bacterium | reverse complement strand
TTTCACTTTTTCAAGGCCGTAGTGATCATCGTCAAGAATTTGAGTCGCCTTAACAAGGTCCTTTTTCAGCTTAGATTTTTTCGTCCATGGCAGGTTAAGAAGGATATCAAGGTAGTTACGGCTTACAGTCGCTTCAGCTGACATCGGAGACATCATACGAAGCTTTTTAAGCTCTTGCTCTGCCTTTTCTTTTGCTTCCTTGCTGAGACCCACTTCATGGATTTTCTTCTCAAACTCTTCCATTTCGCTGGCATCTTCTTCGCCAAGCTCTTTCTGAATCGCTTTCATTTGCTCATTCAGGTAGTACTCACGCTGCGTTTTTTCCATTTGGCGTTTTACGCGGTTACGGATGCGTTTTTCAACTTGAAGAACACCGATTTCGTTTTCCATAAGCTGGTAAAGTTTCTCAAGACGGTCATCAACAAGGTCCATCTCAAGAAGTTCCTGCTTCTCAGAAATTTTAAGGTTCAGGTGAGAGGCAATGGTATCAGCAAGGCGCGTTGGTTCATCAATCGCGGCAAGGCTAACAAGTACCTCAGGTGGAATCTTTTTGTTGAGCTTCACGTACTCTTCAAACTCTGCAACAACGGCACGTACAAGGGCTTCAAGCTCTTGCGGTGCGCCTTCGCGCTCTTTGAATTCTTCAGCGCGGGCTACAAACATGTCGCCAGTATCTTCTACATCTTTAAAGCGAACGCGTACGCCCCCTTCTACAAGTACTTTAACGGTTCCATCTGGAAGTTTAAGCATTTGTAAAACGTTACCAAGGCAACCAATACGGTAAAAATCTTCAATTGCAGGATCGTCCTCAGACTCATCCTTTTGCGCCACAAGCAAAATTTGCTTATCACTGTTCATAACTTCTTCAAGCGCCTTCACACTTTTATCACGACCGACAAATAGCGGAACGATCATGTTTGGGAAGACAACAATATTGCGCAATGGCAAAATTGGAAGAACTGTTTTTCCGTCTAGACTTTTTTCGCTCATATGAGTAGTGCCTTTCTTGGCTTATTATTAATCATTTCTTAAACCGCGATCTTTAGTTTAACATTCACGAACTAAAGATTGAAGCTTTTTGTGATATCTGCAATTTATGCGCTGACATCACTTTTTTTAGAATCTTTACTATAAATACGTAGAGGTTCTGTTTTCTTAACTGCTACATCTTTATTGATAACCACTTCTTCTAGAGTTTCCTCATTTGGAAGATCAAACATGGTATCAAGCAGAATGCCTTCTAGGATGGCCCGTAGACCCCTCGCCCCAGTTTTACGCTCAATCGCCTGAGCTGCAACGGCTTTAAGCGCACCGTCTGTAAAGCTTAGGTTTACGTTTTCCATTGCAAAGAGTTCTTGGTATTGCTTAATCAGAGCATTTTTAGGATCTGTCAAAATCGTAACAAGTGCATCTTCGTCAAGGTCTTCTAGGCTAGCAAGAACTGGAACACGTCCAACAAATTCAGGAATAAGACCAAATCTTACAAGATCTTCAGGCTCTGCCATCTGGAAAAGCTCTCCAACACCTTTTTCGTCTTTTTCTTTTACTTCAGCTTTAAAGCCAATACCTGTTTTGCGCATACGGCCAGCGATAACTTTATCAAGACCTGCAAAGGCTCCACCTACGATAAATAGGATGTTGCTTGTATCAACTTGCAGAAATTCTTGTTGTGGATGCTTACGACCACCTTGAGGCGGAACAGCAGCAACTGTACCTTCAATCAGCTTAAGAAGTGCTTGTTGTACACCCTCACCTGATACATCACGTGTAATAGATGGGTTATCTGACTTACGAGAAATTTTATCAATCTCATCTACATAAACGATACCGCGCTGGGCGCGCTCTACGTTGTAATCAGCAGCTTGAAGCAGTTTAAGAACAATGTTCTCAACATCTTCACCTACGTAACCTGCTTCTGTAAGGGTTGTTGCATCAGCAACTGTAAATGGTACGTCAAGGATGCGTGCAAGCGTACTTGCAAGAAGCGTTTTACCGCAACCTGTTGGCCCCAGTAGAAGGATGTTCGACTTTTGAATTTCAACTTCGCTATCTGTTGTTGCGTGCTCAAGACGCTTGTAGTGGTTATGTACCGCTACAGAAAGAATACGCTTAGCCTTGTGCTGGCCAATGACGTAGTTTTCTAGAACTTCATAAATTTCGGTTGGTGCAGGTACGCCAGATGTTTCCCCGCGAGAAATAGGAGACTGCTCCTCCTCACGTATAATGTCCATGCATAGACGAACACACTCATCACATATAAAGACAGTTGGGCCTGCAATCAGTTTGCGTACCTCATGCTGGCTTTTACCGCAAAATGAGCAGTAGAGAGTTCCGTTGGTTTCTTTATCTTTAACCATATGCTTTTCTTACCTTTTCCTAATCTACTTGCAAGGTGTATTCCATCTTTGCAAGGTGTGCTATTCACTTATGGAAGCTTATACCTATGTTTAAGTGTCACAGTTTGAGGAAGGTCTGTCAAGGCATAGAAGCCACAGAATTCAAGCCCTGTGGCTTCTATAGAACAGTTTTGTATGCTGTTATGTGTCGTTTAAAACCCGAGAGATGAAAGGGCTTCTTCTAAGGTTTTGAAAACACGATCAGATTCATCGTAGTCGCTATGTTTTGATGTATCATCAGACTGGACATAAAGAAAGTCTATCCCTGCAGCTTCAGCAGAGAGTTTATCGCGTTTGCTATCACCAATAGCAATGGCTTCTTCTGGCTTAAGTTTGAACTGACGTAAAAGCCCTGTAATCATGCCAGGCTTCGGTTTAGCGCACTCACAGGTATCAGGCAGATGATGCGGACAGTAAGCGAAATACTCAATTTGAGCATCTTTAGGAAGCAAGCGATTGAGCTGTCCATTAACAGCATCCAGCCCCTCTTCTGTAAGTAGCCCTTTACCTACACATTTTTGCTGGGTGTAAACAAGGCGATGAATGCCTCTTTCTGCAAGCCTTTGCATACTTTCTGCAACAGTTGGCATGAGAATGATATCTTCTGGAGAAAGTGCGTATCCGCCCTGCTCTTTGGGGGCTGTGTGGTTCAATGTCCCATCACGGTCAAAAATCACGGCTTTGTACATGTGTGTATCTCCATTATGCTATACTACTTGAAATGAGAGTATACCGTTTATACTTTATCATACATAAGTAAAAAATTTTGGAGTACAAGCTTTGCCGCGTAAAATTTTATCTATAGGGCATGCCTATATTGACGTGACATTTGTGACAGACCACATGCCAACTGGCGATGAAAAACATGTAGGGCAAGACTACGCATTTTGCATGGGTGGAAATGCCATGAACGCAGGCCTCACATCTGCAAAGCTTGGGGTACGTACAGATCTCCTTATGCCAGTGGCTGACGATGATCTTGGTCAGTACACGCAATTTCATCTTGGTAAACTTGATAATGTGACACTTATTAAACGCCGCGTGAACCGTAGCTCCCTCTCTCTTCTTCTTCCAAACGGGGACCGCCGCGCTATTGTGCGTGTGCGTGACGCTGAATACGGCCCTGTGCCGCCAGTTGATATGAGACGTTACTTTGCTTTGCATGTAGATGGCCATCAGCCAGCTGCGGCAGAGAAGTACGCCCGCGATGCAAAAGCAGCAGGCGTGCTGACATCTCTTGATGGCGGCTCTTTCCGCCCTACGACAGATGCACTTTTGCCCTTTATTGATGTGGCGGTTGTCTCTGAGCGCTTTTGTGAGCAGCTTGAGCTTACCCCTGCTAAAACCTTAAACTACCTTGCAGATAAAGGCGTTAAAATTGCAGCAGTAACGCTTGGATCTAAAGGTATTGTTTGGAAGGAAAATGGCGGTAAAACAAGAAAACTTACAGCGATTAAGCTTCCTAAAGGCGCCGTTGTAGATAGCTCTGGTGCAGGAGATGTTTTCCATGGCGCTTATCTGACAAGCTATGTTGAAAATCCTGATGCAGATTGGGCAGATCATTTCACTTTTGCAAGGTCAGCCTCTGCGCTAGCCGTACAGGTGCTAGGTACAGAAATATCAATTCCTGACCGAAGTGCCGTAGATGAGATGATGAAAAAACATCCCAACAAATAAAGTATGTATAGAAAACACAAAAATGCCCCCGATTGGGGGCATTTTAATTCGTTTTATTTCATGTGAAGCAAATGGCTGAGGTATAGCCCAGGCTCATCTGTTATGCTTTCATCATAAATATCAGGCGCAAACTCAATGCCAGCAACCGTTGTGATATGCTGCTGACCGCCGCCTTGAATACGTTCAAGAGGGAGAAGTGAGTCTTGATCATCAGTTTCCACCAAAAACAAATTCGTACCATGCGCATTGGCAAGCCTGTAAAAGCTTGCGTAATCCGTCACGGGTAGAAAGTTGGTTGAATCTGCCGGATCTTCAACACCCGTAATCACGTCGTAACGTTGAATGTACGGGTACAGCGGACACTGGGGATGAATGTTGGTCACCTGCACGCCTTTATCTTTGCGGTAAGTTTGAACTTCCATGCCAAACGGGTCAAAGGAGGCTTGATTAGAGAACGGCATCAGTTCCATAGGAACCGTAAAAGATACAGTCTCCATGCTTTTTTGACGCCAAACATCCATTTCAACCTCTTGACCAGCGGCCAGCTGAAGCGCATAGATACAGTCATGAGGAGATTCAACGTCAATGGTTTTAAATGTTTTCCCATCACGTTTAATGCGAACCTGCAGAACAACATCAGTCCGCTTGAGAGCGGTGCCGATACCAGGGTCATCTTGAGCAAGGCCAGAGATGAATGCGCCCCGATTGGTTTCAAGGCCTAGCTTCCCACGGATGGGAGGCGTGATATTCATAAAGACAACCGAAGTGATACCATCACGAACAACATGCTTTTTAAAAATCATGCGATGAATCCAAAAGCGGATTTCATCAGCGCGAATTGCATGGTTTAGGCCACGGTTACCACCACCAGCACCAAACAAGCCAGATGAATTCATGCCAATCCACTCATGTGTATCAGCCGTTGCCAGAAGGCCGCCGGAGTTGCCGGGGTTAATCTGAGCGCTGATGAGGAAGGTCGGCAGAATGGAAAGGCTATTGTAAGCTTTTTCCTTGCTGATGATACCTTCTGTCATGCTGAAGCGATATTCTGCCATAAGCGGAGCACCGACTGCGAGCACATTGGCGCCTTGCTCAATTTTAGAGCTTTTGCCAACTTTAACAGGAGAGAGGTCATGCTTGTTAGCATAACCATTTTTGCTGTCCCAGCTGTAGTCACGGATTTTCATCAGTGCCACGTCAGCGCGGCCGTCTACCACAAGGGCATCAGCCATAAAGCGATGCCCAGAAGGCAGCTCAACAGGCATAGCACGCGCACCGCGAGGAATGCAATGTTCACAGGTTACAATGAGTACATCATTGTTAGTGAGAACCATTTCAGGGCCTTGAGCACGAGGAACAGTTGCTCCCTCTTTCAGGCCAAGGCCTTCCAATGACACAAGAATGCCACTGCCCTGTCCATTTCCCATGGGCCCCTCAATAACGAGGGCCACAGTCTGATTTGCCAATTTTTTACGGACGATTTTCGTCATAGGAGAACTCCATAAAGAAACGTAAAAGAAGATAAAATGTGTATGCAGACTAGCCTGAATGCCTTAAAAAATCTATAAAAAAGATGCTTTTTTAGGCAGTTTGATTTTTTCCTTATAAAAAAGCTAAAAATGCACTTGCAAGAGTTGGCATCTATGGGTATATTCCCGATTGTCTAACGACATGTGTGGCCAGGTAGCTCAGTTGGTAGAGCAAAGGATTGAAGCTCCTTGTGTCGACGGTTCGAGTCCGCCTCTGGCCACCATTTAAAAAACACCCTTCGGGGTGTTTTTTAGTGTGTAAATGCTAAAATTAAAAAATGGTTTATTGCTTAACAGCCAGCCGTTCATCAAGGAACTCGCTCAGCGTTGGCTTTTTCTCTTCTTCTTTTGAAGCCTTATCGTCTTCCCAGTCAATCAGCACAAGTACTTCGTTTTCACGGATCATTGGGGTGTCGCGGCGAATAAGCTCTTCCACGTAATCTGCGTCTAAGGTTGCTGTGCGCAGACGGTTTACTTTTAGGCGCCAGTCATCACGGTCTTGCTCTAAAAAGTAGATATCTTTTTCAAGCGAGCCAATTTCTCCTGAGAGCCTGTACCACGTATTAATATTGCGCTCGCCCGTTAAAAGTTGGAAATATGTATAGAAAAGCAGGAAAAATAAAAGCGTAGGCCATGCCATACGTTTCATTCTCTGCTGGGTGGTGTCTACAAGCTTCATAGATATATTGTGCCATGAAGCTTATAGAAACGCTAGATGTCCTATGATGTTTTTATCAAAGACTTCCCTGCAAATGTTGCATTTGTGCCGAGATCTTCTTCAATGCGAAGAAGCTGATTGTATTTTGCCATGCGGTCACTGCGTGAGGCACTACCCGTTTTGATTTGCCCGCAGCCTGTAGCCACAGCAAGGTCTGCAATGGTTGCGTCTTCTGTTTCGCCGCTACGGTGGCTCATCACAATGCCAAAACCTGCATCTTTAGCCATAGAAACAGCTTTAAGAGTTTCTGTTAAGGTTCCGATTTGGTTGACTTTAATAAGAATAGCATTGGCAACTTTCTTCTCAATGCCTTCTGCAAGAATTTTAGGGTTTGTTACAAAGAGATCATCCCCCACAAGCTGTACTTTAGTGCCAAGGCGCTTGTTAAGTTTTGCCCAGCCCTCCCAGTCAGATTCATCAAGGCCGTCCTCAATAGAGACAATTGGGTAGCGCGCGCATAGGTCTTCGTAAAGGTCTATCATATCAGCGCTTGAAAGAGTTTTACCTTCCGCTTTAAGTAGGTAGCCTTCTTCTTTTGTGTAGAATTCACTTGCAGCCACATCGAGTGCAATACCAATATCTTCGCCCGGCGTGTAGCCAGCCGCTTCAATAGCACGAATAAGCCAGTCTAGGGCTTCAGCATTAGAGCCTAGGTTTGGCGCAAAGCCCCCCTCGTCTCCAACATTTGTTGAAAGATCATGCGCGCTGAGTAGCTTTTTAAGATGATGGAAAACCTCTGTACCCATACGTAGGCCGCGCTTAAATGTTGAAGCTTTAAGCGGCACAACCATAAATTCTTGAAAATCAATGGAGTTATCGGCATGAGAGCCACCATTTATGAGGTTCATGAGTGGTGCAGGTAGAATATGTGCGTCCTCATTGAGGCTTTCCCATAGTGGGATACCCATGTGGTCTGCGCGTGCATGGGCCACAGCAAGCGAAACACCAAGAAGTGCGTTAGCGCCAAGGTTGGCCTTATTATCTGTACCATCAAGCTTGATAAGAATGTCATCAATCTCTTCTTGGTTCATGACACACTTACCAATAAGTGCGCGTGCAATGATTTTGTTCACGGCATGAACGGCCTCACGTACGCCTTTACCAAGGTAGCGAGATTCATCTCCGTCGCGCTTTTCAATAGCTTCTCTAGAGCCTGTAGATGCGCCAGACGGCACAGCCGCAGAACCAAAAGAGCCATTTGCCAGAAGGACATCAACTTCAACTGTAGGGTTTCCGCGAGAATCTAAAATTTCGCGGCCGTGTATATTTAGAATAATACTCATTGAGTTTTTCCTTTATGCAGCGCTTGGGATGTTTTGATACCCCATGCCCTTTGTGATGTCATCGAGTTGTTTAAGCGTAGTAAGAAGGCCTTCAAGTTTATCCATTGGTACCATGTTAGGGCCATCAGAAAAGGCTTCCATTGGGTTTGGGTGGCTTTCAATGAACAGGCCTGCAACGCCAACAGCCAGTGCTGCGCGTGCAAGAGGTTCAACAAACTCGCGTTTACCGCCAGAGCTTTTGCCGTTTCCGCCTGGCATTTGTACGCTATGCGTGGCATCAAAAATAACAGGGTAGCCTGTATCAGCCATAATGCGCAGGCCTCTAAAGTCTGTTACAAGGGCGTTATAGCCAAAGCTTGTGCCGCGCTCTGTGAGGAGAATTTGATCGTTGCCTGTTTCAGCAATTTTTTCTGCCACGTTACCCATATCTGTTGGGGCAAGGAACTGCCCTTTTTTCACGTTAACCACTTTGCCTGTTTTAGCAGCGGCAACAAGTACGTCTGTTTGGCGGCAAAGGAAAGCTGGAATTTGAATCACGTCTACCACTTCGCCAACGGCTGGCATTTGGTGTGCGTCATGCGCATCTGTAAGAACAGGTACTTTAAAGGTATCACGAACTTCTTGCAGAATCTTCAGGCCTTCATCAAGCCCTGCCCCGCGTTTGCCAGATCCGCTTGTGCGGTTGGCTTTATCAAATGAGGATTTGTAAATGAATGGGATGCCAAGGCGCTGTGTCATCTCTGTAAGTTTTTCAGCAGTTTGCATGGCAAGGTCACGGCTTTCAATAGCACATGGTCCACAAATAAGTGCAAATGGAAGCTCCGCTGAAATATTGATCTGGCTTACACCATTGCCGCCAACTGTAATTGTTTTCTGTGTTGTCATGTGTTCATTCCTCTTTTGTGACTAAGGCGCGTTTTATCCGCCTCATATATGCCGAGCAGTTTAAGGTCTTTTGAGTAAAAAGCCAACTCTTCAAAGGCTCTAGCAACATTTACTTGTTCTGTATGACCTAAAATTTCGGCGTAAAAATGTGTATTGTTAAAGTTTTGCCCCATGTAACTTTCAAGGCGGACCATGTTAATGCCGTTAGTTGCAAAGCCGCCAAGGGCTTTGTAAAGCGCAGCAGGAATGTGTTTCACCTCAAACAGGAAGGACGTCACATAACGTGTGTCTTCATTATACTTTGGCGCGTTTTTTTCCTTTGTAAAAATAACAAAGCGCGTGGTGTTACCCTTTACGTCTTCAATATTTTCTTTCAAAATTTGAAGGTCATAGAGCTTTGCAGCAGCTTTGGAAGCCACGGCTGCGCGCGTATTATCGCCAGAATTTGCAATGTCTCTTGCTGCAAGAGCAGTATCTGCACGTTCCTTCATGCCAAGGTTCCAGCTACGGAGGTTAATTTCAGATTGCATGAGTGCTTGAATATGAGACTCAGCTGTTTGAATTGTTTCCATTGTGGCACCTTTTGCAGCAAGCAAGCAGTGCTCAACTGGCTGAAAGTGTTCTTTTACCATGGTAAGCTTTGTGTTGGGAAGGATGCGGTGAATATCAGTCACGCGCCCTGCCGTTCCGTTTTCAATGGGAATCATCGCATGGCTTGCTCTGCCCTCCTCCACCGCGCTAAAGGCGTCCATAAAACTTGAGCAAGGCAGTACAGAGACACTCTCGCCAAATACGTTCATGCAAGCAAGATGAGAGTAGCTGCCTTCAATACCTTGAAATGCAATGTTTAGAGTCATGTTACCACGCCTTTACTTTGTTCATAATGTAGGAAGACACTTTAAAGCTGAGGAGGACAGTAATAGCGATAATGCCATAAATAGAAGTGTTGTAAATAGCTGTTTCAACCAGCTCCAGCTGAGGAACCGTTACGGCGCAGGCCATATGAAGCTCCATGCAGCGCGGAAAAGAATGTTCTAAAAATAAAGAGACAAGGTTCACAAGCATAAAAGGTATCATAAACACCACAAGCCAAGCGATGCAAAGTCGCTTGAGACTGCAATAAGCTTTGGCTTGTGAAATGTTCATAAGTTGTATTTAGCAGGCAGCAAACAGGCCTGGCTCCTCTGGTGGTGCTTTACCATTAATTTGACGCACAAGTGCTGCCTTAATAAAGGACGAGAACAGAGGGTGCGGTTTTTGCGGACGCGACTTGAACTCTGGGTGGAACTGCGCCGCAAGGAACCATGGGTGGTCCTTGAGCTCAACAATTTCAGTCAGCAACCCATCAGGTGACATGCCACTAAAAATCATGCCCTTCTTCTCAAGTTTTGGCTTGTAGTTGATGTTAAATTCATAACGGTGGCGGTGGCGCTCAGAGATTTCTTTCGCGTTGTAAATGCCGTGTGCCAGCGTCCCTTTTTCAATGGCGCAAGGGTAGGCCCCAAGGCGCATTGTGCCGCCAAGGTCTGCCTTTTTAGAGCGTTTGGCCTTGCCGCCTTTGGTTTCCCATTCTGTCATGAGACCAATAACAGGGTTTTTCACGCTCTCGCCTTCCTTAAGGAACTCAGTTGAACCCACATCTTTAAGGTTAAGTACATTGCGTGCGTACTCAATAACGGCCATCTGCATACCAAGGCAAATACCAAAGTAAGGCACATGGTTTTTACGCGCGTACTCAATGGCTTTAATTTTACCTTCTGTGCCGCGGTTACCAAAACCGCCAGGTACAAGAATCGCGTCAGATTTAGCAAAGCGCGTTTTAAGCTCTTTTTCGCTAAGTTTCTCAAGTGCTTCACTATCTACAAAGTCAATATTAACACCAACATTGTTTGCAATACCGCCATGCACAAGAGCCTCGTTAAGAGATTTATAAGCATCTTCTAGGCTGACGTATTTACCCACAACACTAATGGTGACTTTGTTAGCCGGGTTAGAGTATAGATCTGCAAAGCGTGCCCAGTCTTTTAGATTTGGCTTTGGAGAGCGCATACGGAAGTAACTAAGAATCGCTTTATCAAGGCCTGCCTCATGGAGTGCAATAGGTACGCGGTAAATACTGTCGCTATCTGGACAACCAATTACATGGTTTTTAGGAATGCCGGCAAACAGTGCAATTTTGTCGAGTTCATGTTCTGGGATTTCTCGCTCTGCGCGGCAAACAAGTACATCTGCTTGAATACCAAGCTTAAGAAGCTCTTTAACGCTGTGCTGGGTTGGTTTTGTTTTAAGCTCTCCTGCTGCTTTAAGGTAAGGCACAAGAGTGAGGTGCATAAACAGGCAGCGATCACGGCCAGCTTCGTAAGCATATTGACGAATCGCCTCATAAAAAGCAGGTGATTCAATATCGCCAACGGTTCCGCCAATTTCAACAATGGCAAAATCAGCTTTGCCTTCATTGGTACGAATAGCATCTTTAATTTCATTTGTGATATGAGGCACAACCTGAATGGTTGCTCCAAGATAATCCCCGCGGCGCTCTTTTTCGAGAACGTTGGTGTAAATACGGCCCGTTGTATAGTTACTGGTGCGATCCGTATTTACGCCGTTAAAGCGTTCATAGTGGCCAAGGTCAAGGTCGGTTTCAGCACCGTCTTCAGTTACAAAGACTTCCCCATGCTGAAGCGGGCTCATTGTGCCAGGGTCTACGTTGATGTAAGGGTCTAATTTTTGCATCACAACACTGAAGCCGCGTGCACGGAGGACTGTGGCCAGAGAAGCGGCCGTAAGACCTTTCCCTAAAGATGAAACCACGCCACCTGTTGTAAAAATATAATGCGTTTCCATGGAAGTTAATATTAGGTCAAATTATGCATCTTGTCTTGTATTTAATTAAAAAAAAGCCCCACAAATATTGCAGGGATTTTAATTCGCTTCAGGAGGGATTTTACCCCTCCTTTCTTTTATGAGCCTTACAACTTGCATGATGCACACGCCGCAGCGGTCTTTGTCTTTTTTGCTAGCTTCGCCAAAATCTTTCCAGATGTAACGCGCTAGAATTTCATCTTTAAGGTTTTTGCTCGCGTATTTATCGTAGAGTGCATCAAAGTCTTCAGTTGTACGCGCTGTGCAGCTGCACACAATCATTGAGATCTCCACATAAGAAACAGGACAAAAGGAGTTTAATGCTTATAGTGTAAGGAGCACAAAGGCTCTATGCAAGAGCCTTTATGAATTTAGAAGGAAGTCGTGGTAGTTTTTACCTTTAAAGCGCTCATGCAGAGATTTAAGGTCAGCCTCTGGTCTGCTCAGGTAATAGCCCTGGACATAGTCAATGCCAAGCTCATCTAGCTTAGCCAGAATCTTTTCATCCTCAACAAATTCAGCAACTGTTTTGATGCCCATGCCTTTTGCAAGGTCTGAGATACTGCGCACAAAGAGCTGATCATTTTTAGATGTAGTAATTTGACGAACAAACGATCCATCAATTTTTAACACATCAATTTTAAGCTGTTTAATATAAGTGAATGAACTAAAGCCTGTACCAAAGTCATCCAGTGCAAAACGGAAGCCCATATCATGCAGTTCATTCATGAACTCTCGAATTTGTCCAATATCGCGGTAAGCTGCAGGATCATGAAGAGCGGCAGTTTCAGTCACTTCAAAAATAAAGTTAGCAGGGTTTAGATCTTCATGGTTTTTAAGGTTATCTTTGAGTGTCTCAATCATGGCTTGGTCACCAATACTGCGGCCAGAAAGGTTAATAGACACGTCATATTCAAAACCTTCTTTTTTGAGCTGAAGTTGCTGCTCAAAACAGCGGTTTACCACAGCAAGGTCAAGCTCTTGGATTAGCCCAAAGTGCTCAGCCGCATCAATAAAGATACCCGGTGCACCAAGGTCACCATTTTCATCACGTAAACGAATCAATGCTTCAAAGAGTGGTCTTTGTGTTTTGTGGCTTGGTACAAGCGGTTGGTAGTGCATTTCAAAGTCACCATCTTGCAGTGCTTTACGCAAACGTTCTACCCACTTAAGCTGCTCTCTAATAGAATCTCGGCCATCATCAGTATCGCCTTGATCGTCAATGTAAGCACGGTTACGGCCCATATCTTTTGCGCGGTACATGGCAAGGTCAGCGCTCATAATAAGGCTGGCTGTGTCACGATCTTCTTGCGGGTATGTCACCACACCAATACTCATTGTAGCTTGTAGCTTAATGCCTTTAAAATCAATGCGCAGGGCATTAATATCTTCAATAATTTTATCAACTTTTTCACGGGCACGGTCTGTATCAATGTTGTGCATGATTACGCCAAATTCGTCACCACCAAGGCGGGCAACAACATCTGTTGTGCGTACATTACGCTCAAGGACATCAGCAACTGATTTAAGTAATGCATCCCCTGCTTCGTGGCCATGGGTATCGTTCACTTCCTTGAAACGGTCAAGGTCAATAAAGAGAAGTACGCCTGATGTTTTGTGGCGTTTTGCAAGGCCAAGTGTACGGTCTAGCTCTTCCATAAAGCGTGTACGGTTTAAGAGGTTTGTCAGGCTGTCTGTTGTAGCAAGTCTAAACATGTTTTGACGGTCAAGCTTGCTGGCTGTCGTGTTGCTTGCTGCGCCGCGGTAGCCTATAAAGTTTTGACGTTCGTCAAATACAGGCACACCACTCATACGTAGGCAAATTTGGTCCCCAGATTTAGAGCGTGTCCAAAATTCAATGTCACGGTATGGCTGGTGGCGTTCAATGCGGCTTTCAATAAGCGCGCGCGTTGTATCGTTATTTGCATTAAATAGACGGTCAAACGTAAAGGCGCCAATCATCTCGTTAGATGTGTAACCGAGTGTTTCCTTAACGCCAGGAGAGACGTAGTTAAAGAGACCATCTGCATCAATTTCCCAAAGCCAGTCAGATGAAGATTCTGCGAAATCTCTAAAGCGCTGCTCACTGCGTGCAAGCTGATCTGCGTACTGTTTACGTGCTGTCACATCGCGGCAATGCATGACAAGCATTGGCTCATCATCTTCTTCTAAAATAAGATCTTTAATGACGGTTTCAACGTGAAGGAACGAGCCATCCTTCTTTTTCAGTCTGAATGTAATATCTTTTTTGTACGTATTGCTTGGATGGCTTACAAGATGGTTTTCTACGCTCTCTTTATCATTTTCATGAATAAATTCTAAAACGCTTTTTCCTTTAAGTTCTGGAGACTGGTAGCCAAGAAGCTTTGTGTAGGCAAGGTTTATGTAGTCAAAGTTATGTTCCTTACTTACAAGCGCAATAAGGTCATAAGCGTTATCACTAATTGTTTTAAAGCGCGCAGTCAGGTCTTCTAGCTCTTTAGTTCTAAGCACAACCTCCCTGCTCACTTTGCTTTGCATGCGTAGCTGCCCCCAGAGGATACCGCAAAGAGCCAGTGTAATAATAAAGCCAATAAGGCCAATAACACCTGCTGTGAAGAAATCCATGCCTGAGAGTGCGTCGGGCTTAAATTTCCAGTCTAAAGTCAGGTTTTGGCTATCAAAGTTAAATGACTGACGACTTTCGTGATAAATTTTAGGGATTTCTGAAAGAGTTAAAACGTTAGAGTTCCATAGCTTTCCGCCAGATTCGCTTGTAAGAGAGACTTTAAGATCTGTGGAGCCAATAATACCTGATGTTACATGATGTTTGCGAATAAACTCTTTAAGGTCAATCTGCCCAACAAGAATCCACGCAACTTTGCTTTCTCCTACAATTGGCTTATAAAACGTAAGAAGGGATTCGTTAGGGCTTCTGTGAATATTAAGGGAGCCATTCATACCATCTAGCATGTTTTGAGATAAAATGGGTGTGGCATAGGAAGACAGGTCAATGCTGTCTGATTTAAACAATGAAACAGTGTTTTGTGTGTTGCTTGCACCTGTAATAGAAGTAAAAACAGAAATTCTTTTAAGAGGTGCATATTTGGCTATAAGGCTCTTTGCTGAAGCTTCAATAGAGCTTTGTTTGGGATGCTCAGTATTGTAAAGCATAAGAAAGTGAGAAAGGTCTCGGTTAAGTGTAAGAAGGTCAAATTTAATGTTATTTGCTGTATCTTCTGAAAAGCTATCAACTTCGCTCACCCATCTCTCTTGAGCTTTTTCTACCATGTAGAAGGATGTCCATAGTGTAATAAGCATACCCAAAACAGCACATGCGCCAATAATGGCGTACCACACTTGCTTTGAATTCAAGGCCTTTATCAAAAGGATTTGCCCCTTTATGCATCTGTTTTTATTATTCTTGCACTATACTTTGTCACACAGCTCTTATGAACGGTAGCAAAAATTTCATACAATGTTTATACAAAAAGTAGGCCACTTTTATGTGGGGTGTCAGTATTTTTGACTCTAAGTGTTGAAAACACTAATGAAAATAACCATAATATAAGTGGAGAGAATATTATGGATATAAATAACACTGCGCAACTTGGAAGTCTCGTGCGTGCTGCTAGTGCAACACGTGCGGATACACCTGTGTCTGCTCCTGGAGCAACGACAGCGGCTCAAACTGTGTTGCAAACAACGCAGACTGTTGTTCCTAATAAGAAAACTGAAGAGACTGCAGGGCATAACGCCAAAAAATATGCCGAAGGCAAAGGCCCTTCTTCTGGCAGAGGCGGTTCTGTCGATATTTATGTTTAGGCAGTTATAATTTTAGTGCTTCACAGATGTAGTCAGGCGTAATACCGCTTTCGGATACAAGGCCTTCTGTATCTTGCCCTGTGTACACGCCGCTTTCCACAAGAAGAGTTTTAAAGCCAAGGTTATTACCGCCAAGAATATCTGTATGAAGAGTATCACCTACCATAAGAATGTTTTCAGGCGCAATATCTGGAAATTTTTGAACCGCCATAAGGAAGATGTCAGGCCATGGCTTGCCGAGAAGTTTAAGTTGTTCGTGGATGTCTCTCTGCGTGGATGTGAGGCTTTGTGCAATGCCGCCAGGCGTTACGTAGTAAGAGTTTTCGCCGATGTAAACGCCAACATCAGGGTTGCCAACCCAAAGATTGTTTCCTGTTTTGCTAAGTTTTTCTTGAACGCTCTCTCTCACGCTTTGGTGAACTGGCGTTGTGCAAAGAAGTGTTAAATCTGTTGCTTCATCAATGCTCGCGCCTTGAGATAGGTTGCTAACTTTTCCGCCCCATGCTTCATGGGTGCTATGCTCAACCGGCATATTTATGGCGCCCCATATAGGAGACCTGCTTTGCTCTTTTGAAACCTTATCCATAAGCGTGTCAAAACTATTCACCATTTCGTTTGCACTAAAGTTAAATCCCCAATCTTTATAGTGCTCTGTGCGGGTATAGCTATGGAAACGTGCATCATTGCTTACTAAATGTACAGGAACCCCCTGCTCTCGCATCCATGCAAAAGCTTCGACAGCTGAAGGGATAACATTATCCATGTTGTTAAGCACGCCATATGAATCAAGAAGAACAAGCTGAATATCAGAATCTTTGAAAATTTCCTTAATCCCAGAGACGCGCATCCCTTTACCTGAAAAAGCTTTCTCTCCAAAAGCACTTTCATAAAGCCTATTGCCGCGCCAGTATGTTTCAAAATCTACAATATCTTTAGTAAATGGCATAAGATGTCCTTCCTTAGGTAGGACCATGTTACTAAATTTAAATTGAGAATGCTATGGGTTATCTCTCAGGCTGTTGCTTTGGAGTTTCTGCCTCAAGTTCTTCCGAGTAAGCAGATTCTTTTCTAAGCTGTTCTGCCTGACGCGCTGCTTCAACGGCATCTTCAGCATACATGCGGCGTGCTTCTGCTGCCCACGCATCATTTAGGCTTTTATCAGGGTTATTAGCTGTATGGCCTGGAAGCGTTTCTACATGCGCGCCACCCATGTATTTTGTGCCTTTGCCTTGAGGGCGTTTAGGCTCCTCTGGTTCTGGGTGGTTTACAATGCTACTTGGGTCCGCTTCATGAAGCGTGCCCTCAAAGGTGTGCGTTTCATCAGGAACCATATCCGGGCTGGCAGCTTCTTTTGCTTCCAACTCTTTTGTGTGTTTTTGGGCAAACTCTCTTGTGCGGGCAATAACAGCGCTTAGTTCTGATGTTTCAGGCGTAGGCTGATGCTGGCTTTTTTCTACGTCTTGTTCTTGAGACCTTGCTTCTCTGGCATCTTTAAGCATGTCGTCAAAGGCTTGATCTAACTTTGAGTGCTTTTGAGGTCTGTCATTGCTAGCGACTTGTTGATTTTCATGTCGCTCAATCGCTTCTTTAATTTGGGCAACCTTCTCATTTATTTCTGCTTGCCTCGCTGCTTCTGGCGCTATTGTGTTTTCATGTTTTTCTTGCGCATCTTCATGGGGGTGCGCTTCAACTGTTGCTGTTTCAACGGCATTGTTTAAATCATGTACTGTTTCGGTGGCTTTTTCAGTTTTTAACTGATCTTGCTGCGTTTTATGATTGGAGAGCCTGTCTCTTGTGCCTGCCATATCAAATGCAACATAGGCACGCCTCATCTGGCTATCTGAATACCTTTGTAGCATCCGGCCTAATAAACCTTTGCGTTTTGGTTGCTCCACTCCAGCTTGTGGTACTTCTTGGTTATTCTCTTTCTCAGCCACGTTAAGCTCTTGATCAGGTTTTTCTGAAAGATGAATCCTGCTTGGAATATTAGATAGGTCAACATTGCTGGCCTGCTCAGGAGATACGGTTCTTTGCGTTGAGAATGCAGCTTGAGAATGCTCTGCGCCTTGTACGCTTTCTGAAAGAGCAGGTCCTGCATGCTCTTTGCGCATACTTTGCGCACGTTCTTGAATGTATTGACGTGTAGAGTCATAGGTTTTTATGCTGGCTGTTTGAGCCTTTTTTAGCATGTCTGTAACTTGGCTAAGCAGTGGTTTTTTTGGAGTGTTTGTAGCTGCAAAACTATTTGTTGCAGTGCTTCTAAAAGCATCAAAACTACGATTTTCTGAATGGGCTACAGGTTTTTGGGGCGTAGCTTTCACAGGATTACTCTGTTTATCAAACTTGACTGTTTGACGTACACCTTTAAAGGTTGTTTTCTCACCCATACCAAGGGTTTGCAAAAACTTTTTTAAATCTGGCATTTTAATCCTCCCGGCTCTTCTTTGTGAGCACTCTCTTTATTTATGGGGGCAGCCATTAGGATATTCAAGGGCTTTTAGTTATTTTCCTGAGATAGAATGCCGCCAGATTGAATGAGCATCATTTGCTCTCTTAGGCCTTGCATGTAATCTGCCCAGAATTCTTCGGTGGTAAATGTAGGAAAGGCCTTGGGAAATGTGGGGTCATGCCAGCGGTTGGCTAGCCAGCCTGCATGGTGCATCATGCGTTGTGCGCGTAAAATATCAATAAGGCCAAGCTGCTCGCGTGGAAACGCTCTAATTTGTTCATAACCTTCTAAAATAAGGTTCAGCTGAAAGCTTTGTTCTTGCGCTGTGCCAGAAAGGCACATCCATATATCCTGTATTTCAGGGCCGCTCATGCAGTCATCAAGATCAACTAAAAAGAATTGCCCATCATCAAGTACATTACCAAGGTGAAGGTCTCCGTGGAGGCGCATATTAAAAGTTTTATCGCCCCATATATTTTTGCAAAGCTCTTGCATTTGCGCTGATGTGCTAAGAATGTTTTCTTTCATGTACTGAGGCATAAGCTCGCTGCCAGAAAGCAGGTTTTTAAGAGCGTTTTCACCAATGCTATGCGGGCTAATGTTGATGCGGTGCTCAAAGGTGCCCCAGCTACCAACGCTATGCACACGGGCAATGAGGCGGCCTATTTGCCTAAAATCCTCATCTGTTTGCAGGCTGACAGCTCTGCCGCCTCTTCTTGGGAAGAGCGCAAAAAGGTAGCCTTCATATTCAAAGAGTGTTTTGTCATCTATAACAAGTGGGGCAACCACGTCAATTTCAGCAGACGCCATACCAAGTGTAAAATTATGCTCTTCTTGAATCTGCTCTCTTGTCCAACGACCGGGCCTGTAAAACTTTGCAACTATGTGGTCTGTGCTGCGTTCAAGGCCAAGGTCATATACACGGTTTTCGTATGAGTTCAGGGCAAACATTTGGCCTGATGTTTCATATGTGGTTGTATCCACAGCATTAAGGATGCAGTTGGGAGAAAGGTCTGCGTAAGGTGTTTGCTCGGTGCGTGTATTTTCCATGGGCTGCATGATACCCCTTCTTACATAACAAAACCACCCCGAAGGGTGGCTTTAAAGTCGTTTGATCTTTTACTTAGAAAAGGTAGAGAGATTTAAATCCAGTTGCGGGCCAACCCACAGAGCTTCAAGCGTATGAGCACTGAGCGGGTCTACGCCTTCTCCAATCGGGTGAATCAGCACAGATAAGCCCTGTCCATGGTTCATGCAGTATATGGCAGCAAGGCTGAACTTTTCGCGGCGCTGAGCCGCTGTCATGTTTTTGCCAATATCTACTTCCACCATAGGGTATGGATGCGGTCCGATAGGCTTGTTGACTGGCTTGTTATGCTCGCCGCCAAAAAGTTCAATGAGTTGCCGAGAAAGATTCATGGCTTTTTTCTCTTCTTCTTTATTTTTAAAGTAGATATGAAAATGGAAATAGCCATATGGGTCAAAATCAAAGAGCATGGGGAGTTTCCTTGAGGTAAAAGCGGTAAATTAAGTTAAGGTCTTGTACTTTTTATAACAAGGTTTATGACCTAGAACAACAAAAGAACCCCATCGAGAGGTTCTTTTGCTTGCATCGTTTAAGAGGCCTGTTGGTTCAATGCGGTTGAAACCGATTTAGCCTGCATGGTTGCTTTGTCTGTGACAGGGCGATGGAACGTCGCCGTCTTATCCCTCACCTGAACGCGATGGCCATAACCCACTTTTTCAGCGGCGTCCAGTACGGCACTTTTGTCATCAAAAATAGCCACGTTTTGCGGCAAAGTTTTGAATATATCCCAAATGTGCAGGCGCAAATCCCGCAGGACACTGATTGCATATTTGCTGCGGCCAGCAATCAGGGCGCCATCTGCGGCTTGGATATCATCAAAATCATCCAAAATGCCCATACGCTTCAATACAAACTGTGCATGAAACATGGGCGACGCGGTAAAAATCATTCGCGGGCGATTATGACGAATCAATGCACGCTTAAGACGCTTATTGGGTTGATACAGATGGCCATGGTTTTTATGAAAACGCTCGTAAACGCTTTTCACAAAAACATCTTTTTTAATGCCAAAGGTTTGCGTCATAAAAATAAAGCTGCAGCCATATTTTTGGTAGGCGGCTTTATTGATGGCGCCCACCTCTTCTAAGGTTTTACCCGGAAAGTGTGTAGCCATCTCAGCCACAATTGCCAGCTCTAGAGCTTCTTCTGCGGTGCTGGATGTAAGGGTTGAATCCAAATCCATAACGTCCAGTGTAATGGTGGGCGCTTTAGAAGGGCGAACTTTTAGTGAGGGCTTAACCTCATTAGTATGTGTAAAAAACATAGGAATGTCCTGTGAATAAAGGGACTTATCAGATTTTAGTTACTGTATACGTAGCATGTTGCCTAAAGTTTGGGCAAGCGGGAAATGATTTTTAGAAAAAGTAATAAAAAAAGGCGGCCCCGAAGAGCCGCCCTTAAAGGTTTAGTGAGTGCTGATGGTTACATCATGCCGCCCATTCCACCCATGCCGCCCATAGCGCCCATGTCAGGCATGCCGCCAGCAGCTTTATCTTCTGGCATATCAGTGATCATCACTTCAGTTGTTACCATGAGGCCTGATACAGATGCTGCATCTTGAAGCGCTGTACGCACAACTTTAGTTGGGTCAATAATACCGGCTTCAAGCATGTCAACATATTCGTTTGTTGCTGCGTTATAACCCCAAGATGGATTATCAGCTTCCATGACTTTGCCTGTTACAACAGCGCCGTCAACGCCAGCGTTTTCAGCGATTTGGCGCATAGGCTCCTGAATCGCGCGGCGTACAATATCAACGCCCGCTTTTTGTTCAACGTTAGCTGTGTTGATTGTATCAAGTACTTTACCAGCGCGGATGAGTGCAACACCACCACCAGCAACAACACCTTCTTCAACAGCTGCGCGTGTTGCAGCAAGTGCATCGTCAATGCGGTCTTTTTTCTCTTTCACTTCAACTTCAGTTGCGCCGCCAATGTTAATCACAGCTACGCCACCTGCAAGTTTAGCAAGGCGCTCTTGTAGTTTTTCTTTGTCGTAGTCGCTTGCTGTTTCAGCCATTTGCGCGCGGATTTGCTCGCAGCGGGCATCTACAGTGGCCTTATCGCCAGCGCCATCAACAATCGTTGTGTGATCTTTTGTGATTGTGACTGATTTTGCTGTACCAAGCATGTTTGGTGTAATTTCACTTTTCTCAAAGTCCATGCCCATGTCATCGCTAAATACTGTTGCGCCAGTGAGTGTTGCAATGTCTTCTAGCATCGCTTTACGGCGATCACCAAAGCCTGGTGCTTTCACAGCAGCAACTTTAAGGCCGCCACGTAGTTTGTTTACAACAAGCGCTGCAAGTGCTTCGCCTTCAATATCTTCAGCAATCAGCATAAGCTCTTTACCGCCTTGAGCCACATGCTCAAGAAGTGGGAGGATTTGCTGTAGGTTGCTAATTTTCTTGTCTGTTACAAAAATCATAGGACCAGACATTTCTGTCGTCATTTTTTCCATGTTTGTGCAGAAATAAGGAGACAAGTAACCACGGTCAAACTGCATACCTTTAACGCTATCGAGTGTTGTTTCAAGGCCTTTGGCTTCTTCAACTGTGATGACGCCTTCTTTACCAACAACTTCCATTGCTTCAGCAATAATTTCGCCAATGGCTTCATCACCATTTGCAGAAATTGTTGCGACTTGAGCAATTTCAGCTTTGCCAGAGACATCTTTTTTCATGCCTGCAAGTTCAGTAACGATAGCTTCAACAGACATATCGATGCCGCGCTTAAGGTCCATTGGGTTCATGCCAGCAGCAACGCTCTTTGTGCCTTCTTTGTAAATGGCTTGAGCAAGTACGGTTGCTGTTGTTGTGCCGTCACCTGCATGGTCTACAGCTTTAGATGCCACTTCGCGTACCATCTGTGCGCCCATGTTTTCAAATTTATCAGAAAGTGTAATTTCTTTTGCAACTGATACACCATCTTTAGTTACGCGTGGTGCGCCAAATGATTTGTCCAGTAGCACGTTACGGCCTTTAGGGCCAAGCGTTACTTTTACAG
>JAPKEQ010000101.1 GCA_028821995.1 Alphaproteobacteria bacterium | reverse complement strand
GTGCGTAAAAACGCAACGCCGGTAAATCCTCTTGGCATACTTCCTAAAAAATAAGCTTCTAATTGCTAATTTTAGCGCATAGTTAGAAACCTTAAAAACCGCCCCTTATTAAAGGTGGCGGTTTTTATTGGTTTGAACCCTTGTAAAAATCTATTTTCCTACCTATATGAATTTCTGAATATCGATCTGTTTTCTTTTTTAAGGAGTCACTCCTATGAATATTCTAGGTATTGAATTTTTCTGGGGCACAGATTTTTTGCCAGAAGGCAAAAAATTTGAGCCTGTTGGAATGGTGCAGAATCTACCAGATTCTGACTTTAAGATTGATTACCTTCAACCAGAAATGGCTGACTGTTATAAGCGTCTTGCGCAACAGGTAGAAGAAATGAACTGCAATGTTGTCATTCTGCAAGAGGTGCGAAATATCCGTGTAGGCGATTCTGTCTATATGCATCTTTTGGTTGTTGGCCATGCTGGTGTGCTGAAAGATAAAGACGAATAAAAAATCGAAAAGGAAAAGCCCTCTCATTTGAGAGGGCTTTTCTGCGCGGTTAAGTGTATTTATTTACGCTTATTTAGCGGCTTGTAGTCACGTTTATCAGCACCTGTATAAAGCTGACGAGGGCGGCCAATTTTTTGTGATGGCTCGCTCATCATTTCCATCCAATGAGAAATCCAGCCTACTGTGCGAGACATGGCAAAAATAGCTGTAAACAGGCTTGTTGGAATACCAATAGCACGCATGATGATGCCGCTGTAGAAATCTACGTTCGGGTAGAGTTTGCGATCTACAAAGTACGGGTCGCTCAGTGCAATTTCTTCAAGTTTCATGGCAACGTCGAGCATTGGGTCGTCTACGCCGAGTGCTTTAAGCACGTCATGGCATGTGTCACGCATGATTGTTGCGCGTGGGTCAAAGTTTTTATACACACGGTGACCAAAGCCCATAAGGCGTGTGCTGTTATTTTTGTCTTTTACTTTTTCCATGTAAGCCGGAATGTTTTCAACGCTGCCAATTTCAGCAAGCATTTTAAGCACTGCTTCGTTTGCGCCGCCGTGTGCCGGGCCCCATAGGCAAGCAATACCGCTAGAGATACATGCAAATGGATTCGCGCCAGAAGACCCTGCAAGACGTACAGTAGACGTAGACGCGTTTTGCTCGTGGTCTGCATGTAGCATGAAGATTTTATCCATCGCTTTCGCAACGATTGGGTTTGGTGTGTATTCTTCCGCAGGAACAGAAAACATCATGTTAAGGAAGTTTTCTGCGTAGTTGTATTTGTTTTGCGGATAAATAAACGGTAGGCCTTGGTTGTAGCGGTATGTCATGGCGACAAGGGTTGGCATTTTAGCAATCAGGCGGTGCGCGCTTACCATGCGGTGCTTCGGATCGTCAATATCAAGTGAATCATGGTAGAAGGCGCTCAGTGCACCAACAACACCAACCAAAATAGCCATAGGGTGTGCATCGCGGCGGAAACCTCTAAAGAAGTACTGAAGCTGGTCATGCACCATTGTGTGCTCAGTAATGATCTTCTCAAATGCTTCTAATTCTTTTTTGTTAGGCAGCTCGCCGTGCATCAGCAGGTAGCATACTTCTAGGTGGCTAGATTCTTCAGCAAGTTGTTCAATTGGATAGCCGCGGTACATCAGTACGCCTTTATCGCCATCAATGTATGTAATCGCGCTTTGGCAGGCGGCTGTACTCATAAAGCCAGGGTCGTATGTAAACATGCCAGTATCTTTGTAGAGTGCTTGTACATCAAGAACATCAGGGCCAACTGAACCGCTATATCTATCAAGAGTTATTGTTTCTGATGCTTTTTTCTGTACAACTTCTGCTGTCATGTTTTTATCCTTATTCATTCTATAGAGTATTTGTTTGCCTTCATCTTTTATGAAGGTCTAAAAATCAAAACCTGACAACAGTTTACGTGATTTTTTTATACTTATAAATAAAGAAAGATATTTGCCAGACAAGGGGAAGGGAACTGGCATGTGAGACTGTGACACAATCGTCTCATTTTATCGCTTAAGGGTAAGCAGCTGAACATATTGTATACCCATGAAACAAATCAAATCTGTCTTTCTCTTTTCATTGTGCTAATCTACTCGGCACAGAAACTTAGGGAATAATAACAATGTTTCACTCATTTTTTCCAAGCCCGAAGAAATTTTTTCTTTCGTGGATTGCTTGGAGCGCGCTTGCAATTTATGTCTGGTATAGCTACGGCATAGGCTGGGGGGCCGCTCTTGGGTTTACACCTAACGAAGACCCAATCATTGGTCTTGGCCATTTTGTAACGCCTCAGTTCCAATGGTTTTATATTTACAGCTTTATTTGCTGGCTTTTGCCTGCTCTTGTGTGGCGAAAAATCTCAGACCATCCTTGGTTCTGGTGGAGTGTTGGCGGTTCTGCGCTGATTATCTTTAAAACTTATTTCACTGTGCAAGTCAGCGTTGCCATTAATAACTGGCGCCGCCCATTTTTTGATTGTGTTCAAAAGGCACTTGGCAGTGATTCTCCTGGGCTTCAATGCACAGGAACAGGTGTTGACGGTGCGATTGTTGCTGGCGATATTTACAGCCTGATCGGCACGTTTGCAGAAATTGCATTTGTGTTTGTATTTGTGTTTGTGGTGTCTCGCTTCTTTATTAGCCACTATATCTTCCGCTGGCGGACAGCCATGACAGACTACTACACGAGTAAGTGGGAGTATGTACGCGGTATTGAAGGTGCTTCTCAGCGTGTTCAAGAAGATACAATGCGCTTTGCTGGTATTGTTGAAGGTCTTGGTGTAGCCGTTATTGATAGTATTATGACACTGTTTGCCTTTTTGCCGGTACTTTTCGGCCTTTCGGTGTATGTGAGTGAGCTTCCTATTGTAGGGGAGGTTGCGCATGCGTTGTTCTGGGCAGCTTTGTTCTGGTCACTTTTTGGTACGGTGCTTCTTGCTATTGCAGGTATCAAGCTCCCTGGGCTTGAATTCCATAACCAGCGTGTTGAGGCTTCTTACCGGAAAGAACTTGTATATGGTGAGGATAATCCAACCCGTGCTGAAGCGATGACTCTTAACGAGTTGTTTGGTGATGTGCGGAAAAATTATTTCCGCTTATATGGCCATTACATGTACTTCAATGTGTTTCGCAGTATGTATCTGCAGGCAGATAATATTTTTGCCTACATCATTCTGATTCCAACTATTGTGGCAGGTGCTATTACTTTTGGTTTGCTTCAGCAGATCCTTACAGCCTTTAGCCAGGTTTCAAGCTCGTTTCAATATTTGGTGAATAGCTGGACAACGATTGTGGAGCTTCTGAGTATCCATAAACGTTTGAAAGGGTTTGAGGTGCAAATTGCTGAGAACGAGGCCTTAGAAAAATAAAACGAGATGTTTTAACATCGATTATGATCCCCCTTGCTTTGGCGAGGGGGATTGTTTTTATTACAGTTTTTAAAAAATATGTAAAAAAAGTGAATAATGTACGTTTTGGGGCTTGACGTATACAAGAGATACTCGTAAATTGCGCTTACTTTGATTGCGGGGGTGTAGCTCAGTTGGTTAGAGTGTCGGCCTGTCACGCCGAAGGTCGCGAGTTCAAGTCTCGTCACTCCCGCCACTTAAAGTAAAATTCAAAAGGCTCATTTAATGAGCCCTTTTTTTATCCCTCAATACATATGAAAACCAAGTAACAAATGCATGCTCATTGGGCGTCTTTGTGCTACCCTAACGGGGTATAATAAAAAGAAACAATAGCCATGAACTTTTCGCGTACGCAAGTTGAGCTCCTACTTCAAATCTGTGAGTCTGCTGGGGAGCAGATTCTTAAGTTTTATAAAACCGAGAATTTAGAGATTGAAAACAAGGCGGATGACAGCCCTGTAACCCTTGCTGATAAGGCAGGTAACGACGTGATTGAAAAGGCGCTTGCTGAATTTTTCCCTCATATTTTTATTGTAAGCGAAGAAAATGCGCAAAGCCATACGGGCCTTAAATCATCTGATGAAACCTTCTTTCTTGTGGATCCGTTAGACGGCACGAGGGAGTTCATTAACAAACGGGATCAATTCACAGTTAATATTGGTGTTATCCACAAAGGCCAACCCGTTGCAGGCGTTGTGCATGCACCAGCACTAAGCGAGAGCTTTGTGGCGTTTGATGAGGGCGCATTTAAAATCATAGACGGCGCATGGGAAAAAATTTCGGTACGCGACGTACCAGAAGCAGGGCTTACCGCTGTTGTGAGCAAAAATCATCTAGATGAAAAAACAGTCGAATATATAAGCCAGTTTACCGTGGCTGAGCGTAAAAGCTATGGTTCAAGCCTTAAGTTTTGCCGCGTGGCAGAAGGCAGCGCTGATATTTACCCACGCTTTGGCCGCACAATGGAGTGGGACACTGCCGCCGCGCATGCTGTACTGCTTAAAGCAGGCGGCAGCATGGTAGAGCCTGGCGGGTCTGCATTTGTTTACGGTAAAGACGGACTTGATAACCCGCGCGGATTTATCGCTTCTGGTAGCGTAAACCTTACATAAGAAGAACAAGGAAAAAAGTAAATGGCACTCATTCAACCTCATGGCGGAAAACTGGTAAACGGTTATGCCGGTCATAATGCATCAGAGCTTAAAACAATTGCAGCGGTACATAGCAAAACCGTAACACTCACGCGTAAGCAGTTATGTGATGCAGAGCTTTTGCTTAACGGAGCCTTTTCTCCGCTAACAACATTCATGAATGAGGCAGATTATACCAGCGTGCTTCATGACATGCGCTTAAGCGATGGTACGGTGTGGCCCATGCCTATTTGCCTTGATGTAACGAGTGAGTTTGCAGATAGCATTCAAATGGGAGAGCGCATTGCACTACGTGACCATGAGGGATTGCTTATCGCTCTTCTTCAAGTGAATGAAAAATTTAAGGCTGATAAAACACGTGAAGCAGAGCTTGTGTTTGG
>JAPKEQ010000100.1 GCA_028821995.1 Alphaproteobacteria bacterium | reverse complement strand
GGATGGGCTTAATACAAGGCAAAAGCCCTCAGTGCGGTGCTGAGAGCTTTTGTGTTGATACAGCCTTATCGCACATAGTTTCGTATGTGCGCTTAGATGTTTGCTGCGCAAACGTATATCTTGGATAGCTATAAAACGGGGAGCGCTGCTCCCCGTTTTTAACACTTAAACAAAACCATTTTCGTCTTGTATAGCACCATTTCCCATGGTATACATCTTTGAACTGTTCCCATGGCTTATTGGGGCTTCTTTTTCCTTTTTGGTTTATCTTAAGTAGACGAGTGCTACTCTGCGATTCTCAAAAATGAAAAATAAACGCCCAAGCAGGCTTTACGCCTTTAAGCGCATGGTTAACAGCACAAAGTAATTTACGATTTAAGGAAGATACACATGACAGTACCGGTAAAACGTCCAGAGCGCAGCGAACTTCTTATGCCAGCGGGCAGCCTTGAGAACATGAAAACCGCGATTCTTTACGGTGCGGACGCTATTTATTGTGGTACGCCTGATCTGTCCCTGCGTACAAAATCTTCTTTTAGCCTTGAGGATGTAATTGAAGGCGTTGCTTACGCCCATGAGCGCGGCGTACGTGTGTACCTGACCCTTAACCTGTACACCCATAACAAAGACATTGAAAAATTGCCTGATTTCCTTGAGACCATTAATAAGGTTAAGCCTGATGGCGTAATTGTAGCTGACCCTGGTGTGTTTCAATACATGAAGGAAAACTGCCCTGACCTTGAGCGCCATATCTCTACGCAAGCAAACCTGTGTTCTTGGCTGTCTGTGAACTACTGGAAAGACCAGGGGGCCTCTCTTGCGGTACTTGCGCGCGAAGTGAGCTTTAAAGAGATGGAAGAGATTCGTGAGAAATGTCCAGACATTAAGCTTGAGGCCTTTGTACACGGCGCAATGTGCATGAGCTACTCTGGCCGCTGTTTGCTGTCTAACTTTATGTCTGAGCGCGGCGCAAACCAAGGGAACTGCGCCCATAGCTGCCGCTGGCACTACAAAGTACACATGAAAATGAAAGATGGCCGCACAGAAGAGCTGATCATCGATGAGAGCAACAAGGATATGTTCCAGTTTATGCTTGAAGAAGAATTCCGCCCGGGTGATTTGATTCCGCTTGAGGAAACAGTTGATGGCACGTACTTCATGAACGCAAAAGACATGTGCCTGATGCCAGTACTAGATGATTACCTGCGCATTGGCGTCGATAGCCTAAAAGTTGAAGGTCGCCATAAGAATGAATTTTACGTAGGAAGCGTAACGCGCGCCTACCGCAAAGCCATTGATGACTACTACGAAGATCCAGAAAACTGGAGCAGTAAGAAGTACATGGCCGAGCTAGACGCAGTACGTAGCCGCGGTTACACGCTGGCTTTCCATAACGGACGCCTTACAAACCACTCTCAGGACTATGAGACAACGGCTTCTATGGGAGAGTGGAACTTTGGTGGATTTATCCGTGAGTGGGACGGCGACGACATGATTTTTGAAGTGCGTAACACAATCGAAAAAGGCGACGTGATTGAATTTCTTCCGCCAAACAGTGAGCATAACCCAGATCTAGAAGTGGTGCGCCTGCGCCTCTATGAATTTGAGTGTGCGCGCACAGGTAAAACGGTTGAAAAGGTAAACCCTGGGCAAAAATTTGCACTGCGTATTCCAATCAGCGCTTTCCACCTAGAAGACCCAGAAACATTTAAAATGAGATTGCCTGTTATGACAGTAGCGCGCACAGAGATGATTTCTCTCGATGCTGTTCGTAAAGATCATGTAAAGGTTCGTGAGCGTACGCACCAGATGGAATCTGGCAAAATCAGCGAAAAGGTACTGGTAAACATTAAGCATCGCGCCGAAGAAAAACGCGGCGACCAGCAGGTGCGTTCTTCAAGCGCTAAGCCGCCGAAGAAAAAAGACGAAGGCTGCTGCGGACTCGGCTGTAACGGTTGTCTTATGTTCTGGAATGATGATAAGTATGCCAAAGCCCGCGAAATGCTTGAGCAGAAGAAGTCGGGTAAGATGCTGACAAAGGACGAGCGAAAAGTAGCTGTATAAATTTGTATTTTAAGTATGGTAGCAACAAAACCTTAAAAAATTTAAGTTGTTTTTTAAGAGCCGCAGACCCAGCCTGTTGCGGCCATAACGAGTGTTTCGCTGACTGCACAAGATGGTAGTTCTGCGCCAAGGAGCATCCATTTTGTGCCATTACAGATAGCCACTTGATTTTTTGTGTCATCCCAAACCATGGCACCCTCTTCGGTGGCGTCAACTATGTTTGCTGGGCCATGCCTTGAAATGCTATCTCCATTGAGCTTCATTTGTAGTGTTGGGTCATTTGCTGTACCAACTGGCGCAGCTGGGCAGGCAGCCAGCGCTTTAAATGAAATCAATATAGTTGCTGTAATGGGTAATAAAAATTTATGCATGTTATAATCCTTTTTTACTGTTCGAAGCAATAAAGGCGGTAGGATGAGCTACAAAATAATGAGCCTCCGCTTGTCCAGCTACTGCCTGTTGAGCCAGAAGATCCATAAGATCCAAATTGAGCTACAGAACTAGATGACCAGTTATTGCAGTCTGAGCCTGATGCTGTTCCGCTGGTTGATGTGCTGCTCCAAACATTTGAGGATCCTACAATACTTCCCGTGGCATCTTGGTTAATAATAGTATCTAGATTTCCATCTGTTAAATCAGCCCAGTTATCTGCAATTTTAGTTGTGTCATCAGGTAGGTAGTAGGCAATAGCGTGTTGTGTATGGGTAGATTCCGGATCATTTGCTGCGGTTGTTGAGAGCCAAGCTTTGTATGTACCGCCTAAACTGGCATTATCAGCCTGAGTTTGGCAAATACTATCAGCACCGTTAGTTCCTCCTAAGTTACCATTATATGTACTTGCTGTAATAAAGACAAACTTACCAGTGCCGCCACCGCCGCCGCCGCCGCCACCGCCGCCGCCACCGCCTGTGCCGCAATCCCAACCAGAGGCAGTCATCACAAGTGTTTCGCTCACTGCGCATGAAGGAAGGCCTGTGCTTATAAGGGTCCAACTTGTGCCATCACAAACAGCAAGCTGATCGTTAGTATCATCCCAAACAATTGCGCCTTCTTCAGTGGCGTCTATGGCATTGGAAGCACCGATAGCAGATTTGCCGTCACCATTAAGTCTCATTTGTAATACTGGGTCAGATGCGGTGCCAACTGGTGCAGCAGGGCAGGCGCCTAAAGCGGGGAATGAAATAGTGATAAAGGCTGCAATTAATAAAAATTTAGATGTCATATTATGTTCCACTATTTCTGGCTTGTTTAGCGCATGTTCCTATTATGTTTATGTTATTAAACATATTTTTTAATTTATAAAAAATAAAGCAGTTATTTTAATTTAGAAAAATTATCTTTATTTATAAGGGAGGGTGGAGAGTTTTATGTTGTGTAATAATTAAAAAAACCCCGCTGTTAGCGGGGCTTTTTCTGTTCGTTATGCTTGTGCTTTAAACACAATAGCAGGAGGGAAGTTGATGAGCACTTTCGAGGTTTGGTACCTCGGAAAGTGCTGCACCAGAATACTTTCCAGCACGCGAGTGTACTGGAACAGAATAAACTGCGACGACGGCTTGAGGATTTCCTTTGTGGCAGAAAATACAGTGTGAGTAAACTCTGTGCCGAGGCTGAGGAAGGGAATGCCAGAAATCACGTAATCAGCATGTTCTATACCTTTACTTGAAAGGATTTCCTTGATGTCTTCAACGCTGCCAAGCTCAATATGAATATTGGGATAGCTTTTGTATTTCTCCTGCAAGTTTTTATAAAAACTTGGATTGTTTTCTACAACAATAAAAGTGGAGTTTGGGGTGAGAGAGGATGCAATATAATCGGTGAATACGCCATTGCCAGGGCCATACTCAACAATAATAATATCATCATTAAACGGAATCGAAGATAGCATGCGCCGTCTAAGATAACGTGAAGAGGGAATGATTGCACCCACTTTAAGTGGAGCTTTTGCAAACTCTATAAAGAAGTCAATACGACGTCCCATGAATATGCCCTTTTCAGCTGGTGTTAGCTTTTTAAGCTTATGGTATGAGGGGAAGGTAAGGGGCTTTTGTATACTTTTCAAGTGTTCTTCTCATTTTTAACAATAAAAATGCTGAGCTTTATAAATGATAAAGTTTTATATCTTGCATCTATTGCATACAAAGGCTCTTTCCGTTATAAAGAATTTATCAAATATCTTCATCTTTTTGCTGCTTTATTATTCAAGGAGAATTTTCCGTGAGCAAAAAAGTAACTCTGTTGCTTGGTGGGTCGTTTAACCCTATCCACCAAAGTGGGCATATTGGTAGTATTACTCATGTGTACCATACACTTAACTTAGAAGGCGCCACTGTGCATGAGGCATGGCTTATGCCTGCGGCACAAAATCCGTTCAAATCTACCAAGGATATGGCGCCTTATGAGCACCGTCTGGCTATGTGTGAAATTGAAGCGGCCAAGCATCCTTGGCTTTCGGTTTCAGACTTTGAAGGCCAAATGCCTGCACCGCATTATACGCACCGTGTGCTGAGTGCTATGCTTGAAAGCTACCCAGACCGCCAATTTATTTGGATGATGGGGAGTGACAACTTGGACCATTTTCATGAATGGGAATATTACCAAGAGATGATTCATATGGTGCCTATGGTCATTATGGCCCGTGACGGCTCTATGGAGCGTGCGATGCATAGCCCGACCATGCGAGAGTTCGCCCATTGTCTGAAAGATAGTGGTGCGCCTTTTGATGGTGGTAATGACATTCGTTATATGATAACCAACTGCTTTGCTGGCGCAGCCACCGAGGTGCGAAATGCCATTAAAAATGGCGAGAAAACTTCTCACATCAGCAGCGGCGTACGGAATCATATTGATCAATACGGCCTCTATCGATAAAGCAAAAGCCCCCTCATTTGAGGGGGCTTTTATAAATAGGATATAAAAATTTAGTTCTTTTTAAC
>JAPKEQ010000099.1 GCA_028821995.1 Alphaproteobacteria bacterium | reverse complement strand
ATGATCAAATTACTCTTCTTACAAGCCCTGCTATGAAACCCTTTACAAAAAGCTTACCATGGGTTGATCGTATTGAAATAGACCCAAGACGTTCTGTTTGGAACCCTTTTTACCTGAAAAAATTACGCGCTCAACTCCAAGGTTTTGACCGTGTCTATGACCTTCAAACAAATGATCGCACGACACTTATTTATTCCAAACTTGCTGGAAAAACTCAATGGAACGGTCTTGTAAAGAATGACCCTCTTTGCCACTTAAACCCAGATCGCAATACCATGCATAGCCTTGACCGTTTAAAAGACCAGTTAGCTGTTGCTGGCGTAGATATGAAAAAAGGTCCAGATCTTTCTTACATGCAAGAAAGTGTCAGCTCTTTCATGCAAGAGTATGGATTAAAATCTAAAAAGTTTATTTGCGTGATTGCGGGGGGGAGCCCCCATAGGCCAGATAAGCGCTGGCCTTATTATGCGGAGCTCATTCAAAAGCTAGAAAAAGAGCATCAAGTTGTACTTGTTGGTGCAGCGTCGGAGCAGGATGATTTGAACCTAATAGCGCAGCAAACGCAGGCGATTAATCTGTGCGGTAAGACGTCGCTTGGCGAGCTTGTTGGCTTATTTAAAGAGGCTGCTTTTTTTGTGGGAAATGATACTGGACCTGCTCACATTGCTGCGGCTTCAGGGCTGGGCGGACTTGTTTTATTTGGCAGTGATAGCAACCCAGATCTTTGCGCCCCAAAATCTAAAAAGGTTTCTTTTTTGAGAGATGTAAATGATATTGCGTCCATTTCGCCACATGATGTGTATGCGAAAATAAAGCCTTTTTTAAAAACTCTTGATTCTAAGGACTCTTAAAAGCCACACTTAACCTTATGAGAAGGTATGCTCCAGCATTTGGTGTTCTGGCTGGCCTGTTGTTGTCAGCCTGCACACCTGAAATAAATCGTTTTGCCGCATCTGAGTGGCAGGACGTGAAAAGCTTTGAGTATCGTAACACGTTTGTACGTGCTTCAGGTATAAGTGAGGTTTTCCCAAATAATGAAAAGCGTGCAGCAGCACTTGATCAGCGTTTATGTGTGCACCCTGAGGGTGAGCGCCGTACAATTACGATGAATGGTGTAAATGACCAGCAGTACTACCGCCGTTGCACACTTATGCCTTATCCAAAAGCGCAGCTCCATCGTTTTTAAATGTGATTCTTGATATAAAAAAACCGCCCTGTGGGGCGGATTTTTTATGTGTTTAGTATCCGCCTTGCGGAGGTTGTTTAATAATCACTTCGCGCTTACCAACATGGTTGGCTTCGCCCACCAGTCCATCACTTTCCATTTTATCAATAATGCTAGCCGCGCGGTTGTAACCAATTTTAAGGTGGCGTTGGATGAAAGAGGTTGAAGCCTTCTGTTCGCGGGCAACAACTTCTACAGCTTGCAGGTAAAGCGGGTCATCATCTTCTACGCCGCCATTTCCGCCGCCGCCGCCATTTGCGTCATTGCCGCTTGATTTTGTAATATCAATAAATTGCGGGTCAGATTGCTCTCTTAGATGTTTAGAGATTGCATGGCACTCTTCTTCGCTTACAAAGGCGCCGTGGAGGCGTTCTAGGCCATTAGAGCCGTTAGCCATGTAGAGCATATCCCCTTTACCAAGAAGTTGCTCAGCGCCCATAGAATCAAGTACAGTACGGGAGTCAATTTTACTTGTTACGTTAAATGAGAAACGTGTTGGGATGTTGGCCTTAATCAGACCCGTTACAACGTCCACGCTCGGGCGCTGAGTTGCCACAAGCAGGTGGATACCAGCCGCGCGGGCCATTTGTGCAATGCGGGCAATGCTGTGCTCAACTTCTTTACCAGCAACCATCATCAGGTCGGCCAGCTCGTCAATCACCACCACAATATAAGGCATGTTACTTTCTGCAACGGCTTTTTCTTCATATGTAGGTTGGCCGCTAACGGGGTCAAATCCTGTTTGTACCATCTTTTTAGGAATCTCATCCTTGGCTTGGTATTCTGCAAATTTTTGGTTAAAACTTTGAATATTTTTTACGCCAAGGTCTGTCATCTGACGGTAGCGTTGCTCCATCTCACGCACAACCCATTTAAGGGCATTGTTTGCTTTTTGTGGGTCAATGATAACAGGGGTAATCAGGTGAGGGATATCATTGTAAACAGAAAGCTCCAACATTTTGGGATCAATCATCACAAATTTAAGCTGCTCAGGTGTCATGCGGTAAAGCAAGCTAATAATAAAGGCATTCATCGCAACAGATTTACCTGAGCCAGTTGTTCCTGCAATGAGGGAGTGCGGCATTTTTGAAATATCTGCGTAGGCAGGATTACCAGAGGTATCTACGCCGAGGGCAACAGCAAGTTTTCCTGGATGTGTTTCAAACTCTTCCGTGGCAAGCAGTTCACGCAATGTCACCATGCCGCGGTCTAGGTTCGGCATTTCAATACCAATGGCGTTGCGGCCAGGTACTGTTGCAATACGAATAGACATGGCCGCCATGGAGCGAGCAAGGTCATCTGCAAGATTAATCACCTGGGAACTTTTAACGCCTGCGGCAGGCTCAAGCTCGTAAATAGTAATAACAGGCCCAGGGCAAATGCGTGTAATTTTCCCTTGAACGCCATAGTTAGCAAGCTCCGCTTCAATGCGCCTTGCGTTTTGTTGGAGAGCTTCATCATCAGCAGGTTCTTTTCCTGTAGGTGGCTCATCAAGTAGGTTGAGCGCAGGCAAAGAAAAACTGTCTCCAAGGTTAAGCGGTAGTGCTGTTTGTTTTTCTGTTTCAACTTTAGCAGCAGGTTTAACCTGCTTGATAGGTTTTTGAATGGCAGGTTTTGCGTGTTGTTGTTTTTGAATGGCGTGTGTGATGTCTTTTTTGACAGCCTCTGCAGGCGTGAAAAGAGGAAGGTCAATTTGTAGGTTGCTTTTAAACTTAATGCGTCTAAGTGCTCTATAAACGCTTTTCACAAAAACATTTATGTAGCTGTAAGTCACGATGCTGAACCTAGCTACATCTGAAAAGGCATAGCCAGACCACCAAACAATAGAGGTGAAAAATGTAAGAGCCATAAGGAGGAGTGTGCCAACGTAGCCAATAATGGGGATGCATATAACAGCAAGAAGTTTTCCAAGGAGCCCGCCATTGCCAATGCTGTTAGCTGTTGGCCACTCAGGCATAACATTAAGGAGTGTGCAAAGTGCAGCAAAGCTTAAAAGCATAGGGAGGAGGGCGCAGAGCCTAAAGCCAAACTCATTAAAGTTTTTGTGCCTAATAAACTGAAACGCGAGCGTAAAGAAGACAATAGGTAGCCAGAAAATGCTAAGCCCGAGGTATGTAATACCAACATCTGATACGTATGACCCTGCAAGGCCTGCACTGTTTTTAACCAATGGCGATGCTGTTGCAACGCTAAGTGATGGATCTGTTGCATGGTGCGTAAAAAACGCAAGGCATAAAAAGATAGCTGTAAAAAATAGTCCAAGCGCGATGGCTTCTTGTGTGCGATACTTCGCAAAGTTTGATTGTGCTTTTGTTGGCATTCCCGTTCTCCTTAACTCCACCATTAGTTTTACGGGAAAAACTTTTAAAAATCTAGAGAAGAAACGTAGAAAAAATTACCTGTTACTATAATGTTACAAGGCCTTACTTAATGGCATGCCAATTGGAAATAAAATACATGTTCACTAAATGAACGGTTTACAAAGAGGCTAAATCTTATAAGAATTCATCCAAAGTCTATTTTTGGGTCGGCCTTTATTGGTCGCGAAAAAAATCTCTTAGGAGAATGAACAATAACTAACAAAAATAGGGTAAATCCATGAAGGATATGATCAAAGTAATGTTGACTGTATCTATGATTGTTGTAGCTGGTTTTGCTATTTCTGCGTGTGATGACAGCAGCGATAGTGTTTCTGGTCTAGTGATCTCAAACAACTAATCATTGATAAAAGTACGACATTTTCGTTAGCTAACGGAAAATGAACTAAAAAAAATATATATAAAAATAGGGAAGTTCATAATGAACAAACTTCTTAAAAGTACATTGATCGCCAGCGGTGTGATGGGTGCAGTTTTTGCTACTGAAGCAAACGCGCAGTCATTTAACGTTGTGGTTAATGAAATTGAGCTTGTTAGCGATGCTGACAACTACCTATCAACAGCGAACACTGTTTACAAGCCTGCTGTTGGCATGGGCGCTGCAACAACAACGACTGTTGACTTTTTCAACACGTCTTCAAGAACATTTAGTCTTACTAAGCCTCAAGTAGGTGTTTACGAGTCTATGGTTGTTCACTTTGATACTGCTACAGTATCTGGTACAACTGCAACTCTAGACCTTACAACGGCTTACAACAACTCACTGTTCAACTCATACGGTGGCCGTAACATTATGGTATTTGGTAACATTGGTGCCGGTGGTAACTCTATCGCTACAGTTACTGCTTCACCAGTTGCAATTCCTATGCAGCCAATCGTTGTAACATCTACTGGCTTCTCAGTACCTGAGTTTAACTGGAACCTTCCATCTGCTAACGTTCAAGACGGTGCTACTGTATCTCTTATCTCTAGCATGGATCCATACACACTTGCATCAAACGTTGATAGCTCATCAGTTCCTGATGTAATGCTTGATATTGATTCATCTGTATTTGACGGTGTAACAGATTTCACATCTGGTTCATCTAACATTACAGTTGGTTTGTTTGCTGACGCTGACCTTGGCCCTCGTCCAATGTTCCGTCAAACTTACACAGCAAGCAACCAAGATGGTACTGGCGCAGATAAAACGATTACTTTCTACGACGTACCAGCTGGAACTGTTTACCCAGTTGCATGGTTTGATAAAAACAACAACAAAGAGCTAGATCAAGGCGAAGCAACAACTATGCATAACTTTACTCTTGCAACTGCTGCTCAAACTGTAGCTGCTGCTGACATCTCTTACACAGCAACTAAAGGTATCCTTGACGAAGCTGTTGTTGATTTTGGTTACCGTGGATTTGCTCTTAACATTCCAATGTCTGACCTTGACGGCGCGACTGCTGCACTAGCGCCTTCTGATGCAACATACGACGCTACTGGCCTTACAGTGACTGAACTTGTG
>JAPKEQ010000098.1 GCA_028821995.1 Alphaproteobacteria bacterium | reverse complement strand
GGTGGGCGAGCTTCAGTGCTATAACATTACCACGAGCCTTAAAAAGGGGACACTTAAGTACGGGGTAAACTACCTGCACCAAAATCAAAACAACACGACCAGCAAAAAGTATAAAATTGTTGTAAACGTGATGAGTGGAGTTAAGGCCTCAGACCTCGAAAGCATGAACGTGCAGGACGGGGATGATGTAAAAACAGTGACATTCAAAAAATCATATACGCTTAAGGGCAGCCTTGATGTGAACTTGCCAGATAATAAGCTTAGGATGCTGGATATTCGCGCCTATCAGCATGGGACAGACAAGCTTGTCGGTCATTGCTGGAAAGCTTTCTAAAACACCATTAAACTTGTTGTATATGCGCCTGCACTCCAGTGCTCGTTTTTGTGTATTTTTCATCTAAATCATCCGTTGGATTTTCATGCTATCTCTGCTATATTAAGAGGGTAAAAAGATGCAAAATCTTATACGCTTCAGGGGAAAAATAATAATTATAATGCGTTAGGGTAAACACTTCATGTGGCCGTTTAAAAAGAAAGAGCCGACAAGCTCATTGGACATTGTTGAAGAGCCAGGCTTGCACGATGGACACTGCTATATGGCAGGTAGTATGCGTGTAACGGGTGATGTTGTTTTTTCTGGTACTTTTCGTATTGATGGCCGTATTGACGGCAAAGTCGGCGTTCATGCCGGCAAAAAAGGTTCGGTTATTCTTTCTAAGGGTTCTGCTGTAAATGGTCCTGTGCAGTGCAGCGACCTTGTTTGTGATGGTGCTATTCTTGGAGATGTCAGTGTATCTGGCCGCCTTGAGCTGCGTCCTCACTCTATTATTCGCGGCACCATTCAGTATGGTTCAATTCATATTGCAGAAGGCGCACGTATTGAAGGCCGTTGCATTCAGCATAGTACAATTGCTAAAAACTCTGGCCCTTCGCTTAAAAAGCCAGCGCCTACACATGGTGGTTTTGAAAAAGCGGCTGAAACATTGTCGCAAACACCGCGCGTGGTTGCAGGAACCTCGCTTGCAAGCCAGCCTCAACCAGGCTCTGTAGAAGCGCCGGCTAGCTTCCTTAAAAAAGCACAGAATTCTTAAAATATGGCGTTTATTCTCCCGTTTAAAGGCACGCTACCAACAATTGATAGCAGTGCTTATGTATCGCCAAGTGCAACAATTGCTGGCGATGTGCATATTGGGGCAGGGAGCAGCATTTGGTTTAACGTGGCGATTCGCGGCGATGTAAACCATGTACGCATTGGCGAAAATACAAATCTTCAGGACGGTACAGTCTGCCACGTCACATATAATAAATATCCGCTTATTATTGGGAGCGGTGTAACGGTTGGCCATAGTGCTATTTTGCATGGCTGCACATTAGAAGATGGCGCTTTTGTAGGTATGGGCGCAACAGTTATGGATGGCGCAACGGTTGAAAGCGGCGCAATGGTTGCGGCTGGTGCACTGGTAAGTCCGGGCAAGGTTGTTAAGTCTGGAGAACTATGGAGCGGTATTCCAGCCAAAAAAATGCGTAATATGACAGGAGATGAAACGGATTATCTGCCTTGGTCAGCGGAGCATTACCGCAAGCTTGGGGCGCAGTATGAGTCTGAAGCTTAAAAGCTCTTTTATTATAGAATTTGACCCTGTCAGGAATGGCAGGGTTTTCCTTATCCTGCATACTATAAATATTTAGGGTAATAAGGTTTGAGAGGAGTTCTTAATGTATGATAATGATGGTTACAGGCCAGTTAAAGGTGAGATGGTTTTTGGTTACACCAAAGATGGCCAGGCCTATTCTACGCCTTTTAAAGAGTCAGATCATAACTATGCAGGGCTTCCGCCAGAGGATAAAACAGCCGAGCGTTATGTTGTAAAGTTTCAGGAGCGAGAAGATGGTGCCCTTGTTGTAGATTCTCTACGTCGTGATGATCTGAAGACAGATCAAGTTCAAGCGAGCTTTGAGCAAGGAAAAGTTTCAGACTATCAAGTTGAATCGCTCACAAAACCTAAAACTGTTGAGTTCGCAGGAATGGGATTCCAAGAAGGACTTCAGCCAAAAGTTGTTGATCCTGAAATGGCAATGTCAGATGAATCTATGAAAGCATTTGATTCAATGCGTGCAAGCTATAGCCGTTCCCAAGAAGGGTTTGGAGAGCAGAAACCTGTAAGTTTAGATTTAAATGATATGGTTAAAGAGCAGGCGCGCGCGCAAAGAGACGTGCAAGTGCGCGGACTAGAAGGGGATGATGCCCCAGAAGTTTCACAAGGTTTAGAACGCTAGGGAGGATAAGTAAAATGTCAGAAAAGTATCAAATGTTTTTTGAAACGTATTTAGAGGATACGCAGTTTAACCATAAAGGAGAGACTGTATCTGTTCACCCTAAGACGTTGCAGCACCAAAAAGAGTCTATGATGGGGCGTACAGTTACACCAAGCAAAATGACTCAAAAAGATACTGTTTGTATTACGGGATTAAAAAACGAACAAGGCGAGTTTGTTGTTGAGAGTATTTCTCGTAGTGGCTCTTCTGTGACAGCACTTGCACAGGAGCTATATCCTCAAGATGGCTCAGAGAGCCTGACGCCAAAAGATGAGAAAGAGGCTGCGTTTGAAGCGTATACGTCTCCGCAGTCTGTAGAGATTGAAGGGATGGAGTTTTCAGTTGACGGCCCTCTTGCCGGAAAAATTGTAGACCTTGAAAGAGCTTCTTCTGATGGCGCGCATGATTTATTTGAAGCAGCAGAAAAGAATATGGAGCTAAGCCTGCATATGAATCATAATATTGGCGACGCGGTGAGAGAGCAGCGCGATGCTGCATCAAGAGCTGAAGTGGAGAATTTATCTCAAACGCAAACATTCTATCTTGGTATTGATGCTGAAACGGGGAAAAAGTTTGCATCTAGAGAAGAGCCATCTCCTGAGTCCGCGCCTCACATGACAAGTATTCAAATGGGTAAAGTGAATGATAAAGCCGTTATTGTTGGGTTTGAGGTTCATGACCGTGTGAATGGTAAAACTTTTGCTTTTTCAGGGAAGGATCAGGAGGAGACAGTTTCTCTTGGAGTTCTTGATTTGAAGGTAGGAGAACCTTTATTGGTAAACGATAAAAAATTGGATGCTTTATCAGGTGCAGCAAAAAATAATGCTAATGCATTTCTAAATGAAGTGAATCAAGCGCAGCATGAGATTACTGGTGAGAAAATAAGGACGCGAGCCGTGCATAGGAATGATCTTGAACTTGCGCCACAACGTATGGCAGCACATGAAGCCCGAATGGAAATTGGTATGGATGCACGTTAACTAAAATCATAATAAAAGGCCTGCGCGTCAGGCCTTTTTTATAGCCCAAAGCTTATGCTTGATTCAGATAGGGTTTAGGCGTACCCTTTTATAGTTGCTTAGATAATGCAATCGCCATTGCTGCAAATGTTAGCTTACTGCGCTCCCAGTGCTCATGTACCTATAAGTACACTGCGCTCTGGTTCTCATAATCTATTCATTTTCGCTGGCGGCGAATTTATTCTTTAAACAACTATAGTTAAATTTTTAATGAACAATAAGAAAAGGCACATCTCTTATGGATAAAGCAGCTCTTAAAACAACCGCAGACAATTTGGTGAAATCTGGCAAGGGTATTCTTGCTGCTGATGAAAGCACAGGGACAGCTGGAAAGCGCCTTGCAAGCATTGGTATGGACAACACAGAAGATAACCGCCGTGCGATGCGCGACATGTTTTTTAGCACAAGCGGTGCAGCTGAATATATTAGCGGTGTGATTCTTTTTGAGGAAACGCTTGGCCAAGACCGCGTAGATGGAAAACATTCATTTGCGACCGATATGATGGCCCATGGCGTTATTCCTGGCATTAAGGTTGATAAAGGCCTTGAAGATGCATTTGAGACAGGTGAAAAAGTAACAAATGGCCTTGATGGTTTGCCTGAGCGCCTTGCAGGGTACTATCAGCAAGGTGCGCGCTTTGCAAAATGGCGTAGCGTATTTAGTATTACAGATACATTGCCCAGCGCTGCTTGTATTGCAGAAAACTGCGACCGTCTCGCACGTTATGCAAAAATGTGCCAAGAAGCTGCTATTGTACCTATTGTTGAGCCTGAAATGCTGATGGATGCATCAGGTGCAGGCCACACGATTGATCAGGCTTACGCAGCCACTGTGCGCGTGCATAAGGCTCTGTTTAAAAAACTAGAAGAGCATGGTGTTTACCTTGGTGGTGTTTTGCTTAAGCCAAGTATGGTGATTGAAGGCCACGCATGCGATGTATGCACAACAACAAACGACGTTGCTGAGATGACCGTTAAATGCCTTAAAGAAAGCGTACCAGCTGATGTTGCAGGTGTTGTATTTCTTTCTGGTGGGCAAGCAGATACGCAAGCAACTGAGCACCTCAACATTATGAATCAAATTGCTGAAAAGCAGGGCGGGCTACCTTGGCCGCTTAGCTTCTCTTACGGCCGTGCGCTACAAGGCGAGGCACTTCGCGCTTGGGGCGGACGTGAGGATGCGCTTGAAAACGCACGCGCAACATTCCTGCACCGCGCTAAAATGAACAGCCTTGCAACAAAAGGCTTATACACAGCAGATAAAGAAGATGGCCTTTGCCTTGGTAAATGTGCCTGCGCTTAGGTTTTATATCTAAACGTAAAAAGGAGCCCGGCTGGGCTCCTTTTTTATGAATCAGCTTTAGGTTTGACAGGGGGGAGGTGAGCCTTTAGGTTGAGGCCATATTCAAATCTGTTTACTTTCTTTTTTTCTAAGGGATAAGCTTATGTCTTTAGGTTTTGAACGCTGGGAAGACGCAACTGCCAGTCAGCTTTACCAAGCTTTTATAACTTACTTTGATAGTGTGATTGAAGATGCTGAAGAGCTTGATTTTGAGGTGTTTAGCGAAAGCGAAGATGGGAAAATTACCCATAATGGCGCGGTGACTATGAAGCTTATGTTTGTTTGCCTTGCGGTAGATGTGCTGCGTAAGCATCATGGTATGAGTAGCGCAAGTATTGCGCATGCATTAAGCGATTTGGATTATAAGCCAAACCGCGAGGCCGTGTTGAAGCTTGCTTCTGCCTATGATGGCGATGGTATTGAAAATGAATTTAAAGTGAGCAGGGATC
>JAPKEQ010000097.1 GCA_028821995.1 Alphaproteobacteria bacterium | reverse complement strand
GTCACAAACACACTGGTCATAAAGAGTATGAGGCACGCCACCTCTTTATGGCCATGTAGCGTATACTTCATCACACTCACCATGTCTGCAATTGGGGTTTTCTGCACCACCTGCTTATGGCGGTTAGGTTCTGTTAAAAACCAAGTTGCCGCAGTAGCAATCACCATAACAATAACCGTAAGTATGGCAGGCAAATCTGGCTGAAGCGCATAAGCGAAACCGCCAATAAGTGCCGCACCCGTTGCCCCAATCATACCGTACATTTGATGTTGACCAGAGTACTTGCTAAACGTTGCCGCCTTGCCGCGCTCTAGCAGGCCATCATATAGCATGGCCGTATTGGTTCCGCTATAAAGGCTTGCGCCAATACCAACAATGCTTTGCGCTGCAACCATGGCAACAAGACCATCTCCAAGCCAAAGCAGAGCAAAGCCCACCACTTGCCATGCCATGGCAAGCCAAAGCACAGATTTTCTGCGCCAAATATCACTCAAATAACCGCTGGGCACTTCCATGACCACCATTACCAGAGCAAACGCGGCTTCACCAATCAGGAAACCCGTAAAACCAACACTTTTGTGTGCGGCGTAATACACCACAATGATCGGAATAACGAACAGTGCGTTGTCTAAAAAGGTAAGCAAGTTAAGTAAGTACACGTTTCTATCTAGCGGATGCGTCGTACGTAATGTACGCATGGTCTGTCTCCTTGTTGTCAGAACAGAAATTTTAAGGGTGAGGTATTTAGAATTAAAAAAACCGACCTTAGAACTTCTGGTCGGTTATTGAAGTTTAGAGACCGACCTACCGCTGTGGGTTTTTACCTGTAAGGGTAAGTACACCCGCAGGCACCAGAAATTCACCCATTGAGCGGGCTAGATTTTTCTGTGCTGGTACATACTGTCTCATACTTAAAGTGTATGCATAAAAAACAGGCAATGCAAGTCTGGTGTGTATTTTTATTTTGAAGACGGCTCGCAAGGGGTGCATATCCCATTGTAATTCAAAACATTTCCACCTTTTCCCTTAAGGTAAAAAATAAAGCCTCCCCATGGGGAGGCTTTTATTTATGAGTGATTAAAACAGGTCAATATCATCGTCATCATCAAGGTTTGAGGCATCCTCTTCTACGGCACTTGTATCTCCTGTAAGGCTAAACACCTGCACTTGATAGTCCATATTATAAGCATACTGCGAAAGCGTGCCTGCCACACTGTTTGTCGCATCAACATCGCTCTTTAATGTATCCATTCGTGCATTAAAGTCTTCAATAGCGCTTACCATATTCCCAAAGGCATCTGTCTGCGTATCCATGGTTTGGTTAAGGTGTTGAACCTTACCTTCCACGTCGCCAAGCATGGTTCCAACGCCTGTAATCTGCGAGACGCTATCATGTACATTTTCAGCCATTTTTTCCATGGCGCCTTTAATCTGTGCATTAGATTTAGATGCATTTTGTGCCAGTTTACGTACCTCATCTGCAACCACAGCAAAACCGCGTCCAGCATCGCCTGCACGGGCAGCTTCAATAGCAGCGTTTAAAGCAAGTAGGTTAATTTTTCCTGCAATTTCGTCAATAGAGTTTGTTACAAAAGAAATCTCATCAGTGTTGGTTGCAAGGTCTTTAACCGATAGGCTTGCTTCTGTGAGGTTACGCGTCATTTTACCAATCATATGCGTTGCCTTTTGCGCTGCGTCATTGGCTTCACTTACAGCAGAGCTAGATTCATCCATTGCTGTTTGAATATGTCCAATACTTTGCACCTGATCGTGGCAAGATACGCTCATTCGGCTAGAATTTAATGCCACTTTTTGCGTTTCTTCCATCAGGTCTTTAGAGGTGCCGCGTACAGCTTCAATCACCCCTTCTAGGTGCGCAGTTACAGTGTTAAAGGTTCCTGCAATTTGTGAAAATTCATCATAGCCATAAATTTCACAGCGGTGAGATAGTTCGCATTTTTGAAGACCATCAAGAGCAGAAATCATATCAGATGTTCCTTTTCTGATTCTCGCTGCAATCATCCATCCAAACCACACCATAATGAGAATAAGACTAGCAAGGCCAAAGCTCCATGTAATAAATTCTCTCTTAAGAAGGTCTTGCTTTTTATAAATTTCGAGATTTGTTTGCGCCCACATGTAGTGAGAAAGATCTGTAAGCTCTTTTCTTGCCTGGACGTAAGAGACGCCATGGCCTTCACCAAGGTAGGCTTGTACGTCTTTTTCTCCAAGTTTGAAGTATAGCTCCTCTCTTTGTGAAAGGGTTCTGCTCAGCAGCGCAAATAAAATTTTAGCTTTAGCTACAGTTTCAGGATGCGCTGTTAATGCATTGCTTTCTGCACCAAGGCGTTCTACCCAGCGGTCGAGCTCTAGACTAGAAAGAGCATAAGCCGCATCCATTAGTGTTGTAAGAGCCATTCTTTTTTCATGCATAAGATCTACGCCCTCAAGAGAGGTCTCTAACAGATGTCTTAATTGCGCCAAAATAGCGCTATAGCTCTCATAGATAACGCGTACGTCAGTCAGTTTTTGTGTTTTTATATCAAAACGCAGATGTTCTAAGCGCTCAGAAAGCTGAAACACACCTGCAATAAGCTGCCTTTCCTTATCTAGCCCCTGATGCCATCCTTCTTGTGTTTGCTGCTCTGCATAAAGTTTTTCTAAACCAGTTATAGCACTTTTAAAATGGCGCTGATGCTCTGCCAGCGCGCGACGGCTTTCATTATCAGCGCTCACCACATAAATTGTGCTGTAGCGCTGCTCTTCTATGAGATCCATGTACAAAGAATATACATTTCTATGAATTTCTATACGGCTTCCTTCGTCTGAGACCATCATAAAATCTAAAGCTTTTGGGTATAAAACATGTACGCCCAAAGCAAAAATAGCAATAACAGGCACAAGGCCAAATATATATATACGGAAAAGAAGGCTATCTAAAAACCCTTTCAAACGGGCCTTTCTTTTTGCACCTAACACGGAAAAACTTAAGAGATCTCTCATAAAGACGGGCGACAAACGGCGCATAAACTATCATTTCTTCTTATTATTTATAAACTATCATAAACCAAAAAGCCCCTACAGGAAACTTTTGTTTTACTCAGGTTTCATCACTTTTTTTATAAAAATTTACTTTTTTATTTGCTCGCACTTGAAATTGTATGCAACACTTATCATATTCTAATTACCAGCGAGAGAGATAAACAAAACTCAGTTGGTACTGGTACGGTCGCCCCAGTATAAAAAAACCTTAGCGCAGTTAGCGCACCTTACCTTAACTTTTTGGAGAGACTCGCCACAGCCACTCGGCGCGTAAACTCCTGAGCTGGCTTCTCTTAAAGAGAGGACGCTCAACTGCTTCCTAAAACAAGGATATAGCAGACGATTAATAGACCCAAACAGACGACAACGGAGGAAAATACTATGAACGCAAACTTTGAAATTATGACTTTGAGTGAAATGCTAGAAGACGTACCAGGCGTACTGAAGGTACAAGCTGATAGTGAAGACAACACAGTTGCAACTGTAGAAATGAAAGAAACAACGGTTTCAAAAGGTTATCTTACACTTATGCTCAAAGCATCTGATGTAGATATTACGCACAACGAAAGTACTGGCACGATTAAAATGTCTGGAAGACAAGATCGTATTTTACGCCATGTATCACCAAAAATGGTAAGCCACTAAGCCGTTAGTATGTTTTGCGCAAGGATTTAGGACGTTATCCCCCCACACCTCCTTATTCCCCAAACCTACCCAACGCCTTAAGTTCTTTCGCAGATTAAAAACCCCTCCAAGCCCGGAGGGGTTTTTGCTTGTCTGATACTGTTTTATTTATATCTTGGTGGGGCGCCGGCTCACCTATGCGGTTCGCACTCTTGCAGGCTGACAATGATAGTGTATTCGCACTTGATCTTCCCCATGCTCAAATAAGGCCAAACATTTATGCATAAATAAAAGGATTAACATATGAGTCAACATGGTCTCAGTATTGCCAATCAGGCATTCCCGAGTTTTAGAACCGACCTCAACAGCGCACTCTTGGCGCTTAAAAGTATGAATAGCGGTACATCTGCGCCAAGCAGCCCTGTTGCGGGCATGCTGTGGTATGACACAGGGAGCAGCCTGCTTAAAATGTACAACGGCACCGTTTGGGAAAACATTCCTGCCCCATCTACAGTAGATTTTGCGGCTCTTACAGCAGATGCCATAGCAAACCAAAGCGAAGCAGAAGCAGGTACAGCGACAGATAAACTGATGACAGCAGAGCGCGTTGCACAGGCCGTTACAGCCCTTGGCGGCGCTGGCCTTAAGCACACATTTGTGGGCCGCAGCGGCACGCAATCTATTAGCACAAGCACACTCACTAAAGTGCAGTTTAATAGCGCGAGCGGCGATTTTGTTGATACTGAGAGCTGGTTTGACACAACAACAAACCACCGCTTTCAACCCACAGAAGCAGGTTCATACCTTGTAACTTTTAACTGGGCCTTTAACTCTGGAGTTGATGGTGTTTACACCTATGCCTCCCTCTATAAAAATGGATCAGCGCATACGCCTGCATTCTGGGGTATATCTCAGTACGGCGGTTCTATTAAAGTAGGACATTCTGCACAATACATTGTGCCAATGAATGGCACGTCTGATTACCTTGAAACTTACGTATGGCACAACTTTGGTAGCACCGCCCAGCTTGTTCTCAACATGGGCGATACAACATTCACAGCTGTTAAGCTTTCAAGTTAACGCACGCAAAAGGAATATTAATAATGAATCTTAATTTTACATCTAAAGCCATTGATATTTATGGAAAAGAACACGGGAAAACTATCAATAACATGTCTGATTTTGTTGTTGTGCATGATGGTAAAAACACTGTAATTGAGTCTTGGAATGTTGCAGGGCTCAACCAGCCGACACTGGAAGAACTTGCACCATATATGGCTCAGGCAGAAGCGGAATATAACGCATCTGTTTATAAGCTTGAACGTAAAAATGCCTACCCAGATATAGGTGAGCAACTAGATGCCATCTGGAAAGGTTTTGCCGCTTTTGCAGCGTCGGGCACAGTGCTAGATGCTAATACATCAGGTATGCTAGAAACAGTAAACGCTGTTAAAAGCATGTTCCCTAAATCTGAGTAAATTTTAGCACTTACGCAAAAACCT
>JAPKEQ010000017.1 GCA_028821995.1 Alphaproteobacteria bacterium | reverse complement strand
CAACGCGTCATCTGTCATTATTTACGGCGAACAAGGCACAGGTAAAACACTTGCATCTCAAGTTATTCATCATTATTTTTCCGATGATTTACCTTATACCTACATACAAGCAGGAAGCCCTTTTTCAATCCCTAAATTTGCAAAATTTATCATAATTGATCATATTGAAAAACTCTCAAAAAAGGATCAAACAGAGCTCCTTTCATGGCTTTTACACAACGAGCATTCTGCAGTCAAAGTTATATCCACATCAAAACTTACACCTGAGGAACTCAAAACAACACTATCTGAAGGTCTGCAACAAAAGCTCTTTGATACAAAAATTCATATGCCAACCTTAAGAGAAAGAAAGAGCGATATTCCTGCGCTTAGCATCCACATTGTGTCTCAACTCATTTTCACACTAAACAGCACTGTTAAAGGTATAGAAAAAAATGCGCTTAACTTTTTAGAGCAGCAAGATTGGCACGGCAACATTTCAGAACTTCACTCTCTTTTGTCTTTCGCTCTCCAAGACACCAAGATGCCAGTTCTTGACCTTGGTACGCTGCAGCTAGCCGCCCAAACTATGCCCGCAAAAGTTAAAACAGAAAGAGCTCAACAGCCTGATAGCCACAACTTACAAAATATGGAAGAGCAAATTATTTACGATACTCTCCTTAAAAACAACGGCCATAAAAGTAACTCAGCTTCCGAGCTTGGTATTTCTCGTCCAGCTTTAGATCGTAAAATTGCCAAATATGACATTGACGTTCAAAAAATTAAACAACAGAACCCAGCATGAGCAAAAGAGTTGCCCTTAAGTTTGAACACCCTTTAGCTGCCCCACAGTTCTCATGGATTTCTAGAGGGCTAATAACTGGCTCCCATCTGTGCCTTGGTATATACGCATTAAAAATTATCATGCAAGGCCTAAACCCTTATATTTTAGGAGCAATTCTCCTATTTATCATTGAATTTTTACGTAAAAATAAAGATTCCACACCTTACTTAAAAGAACTGTTTATAAGACTTAGTATGCAAATCTTTGCTACTGCCATATTTACGCTCAGCTTATTCATGGGCCATGATGTGTGGCAGATAAACATAGGAAAAGCATTTAATATGCTGATGTTTATATTTGTTTTTTTAAATTTCTATGAGTCTATAGAAACTTTACGTGGTAGAATTCCAGTCAGAGTTTTAAAAAAATAAAAACATACAAGACTTGCAGTATATATGAAATCTAAGCTTATTCAGGTTTATCTTCCTAGGGTGTTTACCGCCCTATTTATTATCCTGTTTGCAATTTTTATGCATTTTTCATTCAATCAAAATACCCATGCAAAATGGTTGGGCCATACAGACTCATACTCCAAAGCTAGCGAGATTGCTTTCACAAACTGGATCAATGAAGAATCTAAAAATATTGAAGGACTTGCAGGAAAACCTGAACTTTCAGAGTTCATGTCAGAACCAACAAAAGAGCCTTCTATTAATGGTATTAAAGTTTTATTAAAACAATTTAGCTATATTACAGGCCTTAAAAACATTTATACGTTTTCGGCTCTTAATACAGAAAACCCTGTCACTTCTATCGAATCTGCAATGCCTATTCCAGAGGACATCCAAGAAGCCTTAAAAAAGGTTGCCGCTCAAGAAAAAGAACACCTCTTTCTTATTACCCATATTGGAAACTCCCCATACTTTATTATTGGGCAAATCGTAACAACAGACCTTGGAACAGCAACAGGGTACGCATTTTACCTAACACCTGCAGAGCCCCTTTTAAGCTCTCTCCAAGAAAAAGTTTTTAGCCTTGCACACAGCAAGGATATGCATTTCCAAATACACCAATACCTAAATGAAGAGCACCTCTCTACGCTTTCATTCGAAGATAGCGTGATTCACACTCATAAATTTGATACGCTTTACAACTCACCTCTTCACGATGACCTCGTTTCAAAGCCTGGTATTTTTGCAATTAAGGGACATGGTAGCACCCTCTTAAAAACCACAAAATCTAAAAATATGAATCATATTGCATTCAGTGCATTCATTTCAGAATCTGCACTCAGTGTTTATAGCAAAAAATCTAAACTCGTCACATGGGCTATTGCAATCATCCTCTCTCTTGCCATTATATTTTGGCCAGGAAAAGGCCCGATTGAGTACATTATGGATTTAATTGTAAGCCAACAATCCCAGCGCACTAAAACATTAGGTTCAGAATCCAGAGGGTCCAATGCCCCAGTCTCTAAAAAAAGCGCTGAAAAACTGCAACCCACCAAAAAGAGCCCGCCCCCTCCTTCTAAAGGTTCTCCTGATGAAAAAGCGTCTGAGTACCTTGTTGCCTATAACATTCGTACGGCTCTACAGGATCAGCGTTTTACGCTGCTATACCAACCTATTGTAGATACTAAAACCAACCTACCTATCATGTATGAAGTCTTTTCTCGCATTATAGATGAAAATGGTGCCGTTATAACACCTGACATCTTTATGCCCGTTGCCCATAAAGAAAACATCGTACACCTGATTGATCAAGGCGCTATCCACACTGTTTTTGATAAACACCTTAAACTTTCAACCCAAGGGCTACCTGTCCCGCTATCCGTTAACCTTTCAGGGGACACATTTGAGAACATTGCATTCCTTGAAAGTTTCATGAAAAAAATTACTGGCAAAAACGAAGCACTCAGTAAAAAAATTGTTTTTGAGCTCAACTCAAAAGAAATCATTGAAGATAAACATGTTATGAAATTTATTCGAGAATGCCATGCCATGGGTGTACGTTTTGCGTTTGATTACTTTGGCGGCGGGGCCAATACAATTAAAGCTGCAAAAGCCTTAAAACTAGATTTTGTAAAGGTTAACGCCTTCCATTTTCCAATCACAGATAAAGAGAAGCTAAAAGAGCTGATTATTATTGCCAAAACAGCAAAAGAGGTTGGTATTCCAATTATTGCAGAGCGTGTAGAAGATCCTCACTTCATAGCATTTTGTCAAAAGGTCGGCATTACACTTATCCAAGGGTTTGGCATTGCTAAACCATCAGCTAATCCCACTTATCGCCCTGCTGCTTAATTTTACTGACCAGAAGAACTCTGTACTTTGCGCGCAACAAAGTTGCCAACCTTAGCAATTAGCTCAAGTCGGTGTGCAAAGGAGCTTACCTCTTCCTTCACAATATCTTTGGCAATAGATTTTGCAAATTCTGCTGTATCATCCTCAGCCATTTTTTCAGCTGACATTTCAAATTTCTTTTTATTTATAAAGTCAGAAATATAAAACTCACTAAAGCCTGCTTGCTTCATCGTAATTTCAAGCTCTGTTAAGTCTCTCGCACTCAAATCTAATCCCTGCGTTTTTGAGAATTTTTTCATGGCCTCTCTACGTGCCTGCATATCCTCTAAAGTATGCATCGCCCTATCAATACTTGATAGCTCCTCACGGTTTATAACCGTAATATCCTCAACAGTTTGAATTTTTTCATGAGATTTTAACGTAGCTTTTCCTGAATAAGGCGCTAAAGGATCTGTATAAAACATAAATACATTCAAGCCGCACAACACAAACATAAATGCACCCCACGAGAAAAACCCGCCGGATTTTTCAGAGTAAGCAGTTTGTGAAACTATATTATCTACTGTTTGGTTCATGCAATCTTTTACCTTTCCATGCAAGGTATTATAACAAAAAAACAGACACCCCTATAGGGGGTGCCTGCATAATCGTTTATTAGAGCGCCATAACCACTGCCGTTGCATCTGTTGGAAAAGGGTCTTTCAGGTTTAAAAGCATATCCTTAAAAGCACCTAGCCCTTCCTCTGCAATTTGCTGAGTAGCCATCATAGCAGCCAGTTCATAATTACTTCCTAGTTTTTGAAAGCAACCATCAGTCATCGCAATTACTTGTGCGCCCGTACCTAAATGAGCTGATACATCCAGCATGCCTATTTTCATAATACCATTCAAAGAAGGCTCACCGTTCAGTACAGCAATACCTCCTGTCTGGTTATAAATCAGCGCACGATTATGTGCAATCATACCATTTTCATGGCGGAGTATATCTTCCGTAGGTGTACCTTTTGCCAGAAGCGTTTCTGCCGAAACATAGGTCATTTGGTTCTTTTTTTCAGGGACAATTTCTGCAAACTGATCCCCTTCAAGCTTAATAACTTGCCCGTTAGCAAGAACAAGATATAAAACGCAGTCAGCCCCTTGAGCCCAAGTCAGCTGCCCCTCACGTAGCATAGCAAATGCAAATGCCGCTGCAGGTGCGTTAATCTTGCGGTCAATATAAGGGAGCCCCTCATTCATAAGAAGCTGGGGCCACATATCTCCATAAAGATAATTCACTTTCTGCACATGGGCAGAAAGTGGCACAAAAGGGTGGTCCAATAACTGATGAAGCATTTCTTGCTTAAACCAACGTGCAGCAAAAACATCACTCGGAAACCCTGCTATATCCTTTAAGCCATAATAAGGCGAACGCGCCCCATCAAGAACACCGCAAACCCTCGCATCTTGAAAAGGGTGCGCGATCCAATCATCTCCGCTCAAATGCGGGTCAGATTTTGAAAAATTATCCCCCGAGAGGGCAAGAGCAATCATGTCTCCCATAGAGAACCTCTTGAATTTAGAGAAAAGGAAAGAAAGTTTGATTTCATTCAGGTGTAACAAAACAGGGGTAAAAACTCAAGATCAATTGTGATTTCAGAGAAATGGCGCTATAATCCGCTTCATGAATTTTACAGCAACACAGGCATCAACACTGGACAACGAACGCGAAACGCTCATGAATCGCGTTGATCTGGATGTACGCATGGTCAGCGCCATTGCAGGTGATCGCGCTATGAATGCACGCGAGCAGCATATTTTAGAGCGCGTGATGAACGAACGCGGGGAAGGCATTTACTCTGATATTCTTTATGCCCTTACGCACCGCTCTTTTCCTGCAAGACAAGCCAAACATCTCTGGGATGAAATTGGAGCACACCGCATCGCCATGAAAAGCGCCCTTGGTCGAGATGTAGGTATTCCCGTTGCCACGCATGATTATCTCACTAACATTGCAAACCTTATGAAATCTGTGACTGTTATTGAAGAGAGCAAAATAGCCTCTCTCACCAATGTAGCCACGCGTGATGGTCTTACAGGCCTCTTTGACCAAGCCACCTTCAAATACCGCCTTAAAGAAGAGCTTGAGCGCCAAGTTCGCCATGGCGGTGCACTCTCTCTGCTCATGTTTGACCTTGATCGTTTCAAAAACTTAAACGATAACCATGGCCATGCTGAAGGTGACCGCGTCCTTAAGGGCGTGGCTGATGTTATTCGCTCTCAGGTGCGTATGCTTGATGTAGCTGCAAGGTACGGCGGCGAAGAGTTTGCGATTATTTTACCAACTGTTGATACAGCAGGCGCACTTCTGTTTGCGAACCGTCTCCGCGAGGCCATCTTTAAAGCCTTTGAAACTGAAGAATATACTGTCAGTATGAGCGGCGGCATCTGCACCAACCTAGAAACTGACGATAAAAGCGCAGACGAGCTCATCAAAACAGCTGATAAAGGCCTTTATAAGGCCAAAGAAGCAGGTCGCAACCGTATTGAGATGGCTGAGTAGTTCACCTACTTAAGCTGAACCAAAACGGAAAAGATGCCCTGTAGATCAGTTTTTACCCAATAAAGCTTCCGGGGCGGGCATCATCCACATGTATCTTAATCTGCTCCTTGCCCTGCCACGTATCCTTTTTGATTGTCCCTAAAATAGAAACGCCCATAGGCTGACGGCTCATCAGGAAAGGCCCAAGCTCGCTTGCCATCGCGCGAAAAGCAATACCGCTCACAGTTTTACCTGAACGGTCTGAAAGCCAAACTTGCACATGAGATCCGTCCTTACCAACAGCTTTAGAACGCACAACCTGCACGCCATTAAATACAAACTTCGGTTCAGGGTTCCCCATACCATAAGGCGCAAGCTTATCAAGCTGGCCTAAAAAATCTGATGTAAGAGAGGCGAGAGAGAGCACCCCATCAAATTTGCTTACAGGTGTAAATACGTCATGTCCAGCCTTTGCCGCTTGCTCGCCCACAAGCTCATTGAAGCGCTTTCTAAACTCATGAATTTTATCAGCGTCCATAGTTAGGCCCGCCGCCATAGCATGGCCGCCACCTTTTTGTAAAAGGTCTTCGCTGTCTCTGAGCGCTTTACCAAGGTCAATGCCAGAAATAGAGCGCCCCGAGCCTTTACCGACGCCGTCTTCTACGCTAATCACAAATGTTGGGCGATGCACTTTCTCTTTTAAACGCGCAGCAACAATACCAACAACACCAGGGTGCCAGCCTGTTCCATCTACAACAAGGGCATTATCGCCCTCTCTAAATACTTGCTCCATACGCGCAAGTGCAAGTTCCTGCACCTGCGTTTCAATTTCTTTACGCTCCACGTTGAGGCCGTCTAGCTTGACTGCCAGCGCTTGCGCTTCATTTTCATCCGTTGTGGAAAGGCACCTTGCGCCAAGGTCGCAAGAGTCAATACGCCCGCCGGCATTAATGCGCGGCCCAATAAGAAAGCCAGCATGGTAAGTATTCGGCATTTCTGTAATACTGCAAACTTCTGCCAGCGCTTTAAGACCTTCGTTTTTATAAGAGGCCATCATTTGCAGGCCGCGCTTCGTCAGAATGCGGTTTACACCCGTTAGAGGCACCATATCGCACACGCTTGATACAGCGACAAGGTCCAAAAGCTCTCTGCTATCTGGTTCTTTAAGATTATTATCCTTAAAGAATCCGCCAGAGCGCAATGAACGGTTTAAAGCCAGCACCAGATAAAAAGCGACGCCCGCGCCGCTGAGCATAGTACAAGGGGATGTTTCATCCACCCGGTTAGGGTTAATAAACGCCACACATGCTGGCTTTTCAGGCTTCGTTTGGTGGTGATCGGTAATGATCACATCAAGACCAATTTCTGCCGCACGTGCCATAGGCTCAAACGCGACACTGCCGCAATCTACCGTAATAACAACATCAGCGCCCATCTCTTTCAGCTTGTCCATCGCTTCAGGGTTTGGGCCGTAGCCTTCTGTCATGCGGTCTGGAATATAAAGAAGTGTTTTAGCACCAATCGCGCGCAGGTAACGCAGAAGAATCGCACTAGCGCAGCCGCCATCCACATCATAATCACCAAAAACGGCAATCGTATGTTCCTCTTTGAGGGCAAGCTTTAACCTCTCTACAGCCTTATCCATATCAAGCAAATGAGAAGGGTCTTCTAAATCTGATAAATTGACATCTAAGAAAGAAATTGCAGACTCTGCGTCAGTAATACCACGCCCTACTAAAATGTGAGCTACACTTTCAGATAGGCCTGTTTTATTTGAAAGCTCAAAAACAGCTTCATCATTATCACTACGGCGCGACCAGCGCTTACCCGTGATAGAGAGATCTACAGTGGTCTCTCGCGTTAATATTTGTGATGTCATAGGTCCTATTTACCAAATGTTCGGTGCGGTGAAAAGGCACTAATGTCAATTTTAGGCGCGTTGCCATCAGTCAGGTCACAAAGCACATCACCAACACCAGCTGCGTAAGCATAACTTTTACCGTTAAAACCAATAGCATAAGTAAGCCCATCATACTGAGCGCTCTCTCCAAGGTAAGGTGCGTAATCTGGCGTCACAGCCGTGCTCATCACATTTACTTCACGAATTTTGGCACCTTCCATTGGCGTTAAAAGGTCTGAGAAATTGCGCAGCACAAATTCAACAGCGCTCTCATCTGTTTCTGTATTGCCTGTTGCCTGCGCAGGGTCTTTAAGGGCTGTGTAAGAAACAAGCATTCGTCCATCATCAATGTACTTTGCCAAAATTTCACCATATTTAAGACGGTAAGCCATCATTTGATGGGGTACTTTCCCGTTTGGAAAAGCTTGGATAACATGGCAGCGCGCAGGGCGCATAGGTACTTCCGCATTTATGCCTGAAAGGAATCTGTTGGACCAAACACCTGAAGTAATAATCGTTTTCTTTGCGTGACACTCTTCGCCAGTATCTGTTTTCACGCCAATAATTTTATTATCTCCATCGAAAACAAACTCTTTAACAGCATCGCTCCCCCAAATTTTAACACCACCTTGGGTAATTTGCTTACGCAGCGCATCTACTGAAAGACGGCTATTAATGGCAGCGTCGCGCGGTGCAATAAGAGCCCCTCTTACAGCTTCCGACAAACGGTTTACCTGTAAATGCTCTTTAAGCGCTTCAAGGTCTGATTCATAAAAACTTTCAGCTCCATCTGCCTTCATGTGTGCTGCATCTTGCTTAAGGTGCGCTTCTTGATCTTCTGTTCTAGCAAAATAAACACTACCTCGGCGCTCAAAACCAAAGGTTTCTTCATGCTCTTCTCCAGCACCTCTCCAAAGTTTAGAGGAATAACGCATAAAAGGCGCCACATTATCCGTATGCCCTGAATAAAGAATATCTCCGATATTATAACGCGAAGACCCTGCATAAAGCTTATCAATAAGACGAACTGATTTACCTTGCTCAGAAAGCTTATATGCGGCGTACATACCGATAATTCCGCCACCAACTATGCATATATCCGCTGTATCAATCGTCATATTCACCAGTATCACCTTGACAGACAAGGCGCTTTCTTTTTTATTATTGCTTATAATACTTTTTATTTTAACGGAACTCTGCAGGAGCATCTAGCATCAATGTACTTTTTAAAAAGATTTTTTAGAACAAAAACTCTTGCAGATCATTATACATCCCTCGCCAAGGAAAAATGTAAGCAGTTGAAAGAAAAGGGTATTAACCCAAGCATGGCTATTGTTCTAGTAGGGGATAACCCTGCCTCAAAGATATATATCAGACATAAGACAGCTATGGCAGAAAAGTTAGGCATTGATGCGATCGTGCACCAGCTCCCTGCTGATGCAACTCTCAGTAGCCTCAAAGATACTCTAACCCTACTTTCCAATACAGATGTATCAGGCATTTTATTGCAGCTGCCTCTACCAGAACATCTGACCCCCCACAAGCAAGATCTTATTGATGTCATTCCACCAGAAAAAGATATTGATGGTCTGACTACTCATAATGCAGGCCTTTTAGAAAATGGTGTCTTTACCGGCCTTAAGCCAGCAACGCCTGTAGGTATTATGCGCATTCTTGAGGCAACACACACGCCCCTTAAAGGAAAAAGCGTCACAGTCGTTGGCCGATCAAACGTGGTAGGCCGCCCCCTTGCTAGCATGCTCTCTTATGCAGATGCCACAGTCATTACTTGCCACCAAGCAACGGATGACCTGGCCTTTTTTACACGCCTTAGCGATGTTGTGATTAGTGCTGCTGGCGTACCTGGACTTATTACCTCAGCGCACATCAAGCAAGGCGCAAGCCTGATTGACGTAGGCACGACTCGCACAAAGGAAAAAAAGCTTTCAGGAGATATTCTCACAAAAGAATGTGCAAAAAAAGCACGCTTTGTAACACCTGTGCCTGGCGGCGTTGGTCCTATGACAATTGCCTCTCTCATGACGAATATTATCGATGCGGCCTACCTAAGCCATGAACTTAAAGCACCTGATTGGCCCGCACCTCAACCTTCTTAAAAATTGCAAAAATCACACATTTTTTCTCTTCTTCTCTCTTTTTGGCATACGTTTTGCTCATAAAACCTTAAGTCAACATGCCCAAACGGATTAAAACTGAAGGAGAGCCACGTCAATGCCATCATTAACATCGAGTCTCAATATGGCAGTTCGCTCTATGCAAGTGAACCAAACGAACTTGTCTACACTCTCTCATAACATCTCTAATGCCAATACTGCTGGTTATACGCGCCAAGAAGTTATCCAAGGCTCTACAGCCATTGCAGGTTTTGGCTCTGGCGTAGATATCACAACAATCCGAAGAACTGTTGATAGTGTCTTACAAAATAATCTGGTAGATCAAACAAGTGACCTCGCCTACAACTCGACCATCTATAGTGGCCTGAAAAATGCCGAAGTGCTCTTTAGCCAGCCCGGAAATGCAAATGGCATTGAAAGTTTACTCGGTAACTTTTTTAACGAAATTTCTAATCTTGCAAACTATCCGGATTCAAGCTCTCAGCGCATTGGCGTTGTAACCGATGGTCAATTTATTGTGGATTCAATCAACCAAATCCAGCAAGGGCTTGAATCATTACAAATGCAAGTTGATCAACAAATAAAAGATGAACTTAACTCCCTTAATGAAGCCCTAAAAAATGTTGCTGACCTTAATATGCAAATTGTAGCCATCGGCTCAAATAACATTAATGGCGCTAATGCTAACGATTTAATTGATGAACGTGAACGCACAATTGAATTTATTGCGGAATACATTCCACTTAATGTTACATACTCTGAAGAAGGCCGTGCGCGCCTTACTTCCGAAAGTGGCCGTACACTTGTTGATTACAACGCAACGCAAATTGAAGAAACACCATTTGATCCGCCGCAGTCTTTTTCAGACCTCGGTGTACGCCCAACGCTTTCAAGTGGCATCCCAAGCACACAAATATTCCCACTTGAAATGGACTCTACTCGCATTACATCAGGGCGTCTTAAAGCTCTTGTTGATCTTCGAGATAACGAAATGCCAGAACTCATGGCAGAGATGGATGAGTTTGCAGCAACTCTTATTACTGAGTTTAATGCGATTCACAGCCAAGGTACTGGAGTTCCGCCAGTTGATACATTTACAAGCGGTAACGGCGATCTTCTTTCTGGAGCTGGTGCAGATCTTGTCACTGAACTTGGACTTCAAGCTGGCTCAACATTTAACCTGAGTGTTGTTGATGCCGATGGTAATATGGTAAGCACAACGCTTCTTGCAGGTGGCGGTACTGGAGGCATGAACCTAGGTGCAGGCCCTATCAGTTACGCAGATATTGCAAATGCCATAAACACAAACCCTGATATTAGCGGAACAGTTACAGCCAGCATTATTGTTGATACTGACGGTAACCCTCAACTTGAAATTCAAGAAACGTCTGGCAACTACATCGTTATGGCTGATGAAACAGGTAACATGCTAAGTGCCGTAGGTATGAACAACTTCTTTACAGGTAGAGACGCATCTACTATTGCCATCAGATCTGATATTACTACTACGCCAGAGCTTGTTGCTTCAGCGCGCATGCGCGAAAGCGATGGCGGCCTCTCTCTTTATGATAACAGAAACGCCATTGCCATGACTGAGCTTGCAAGCACAGACCTAAGCTTTAACGCAGCAGGAGATATTGGCGCAACGACAACAACACTTACAGGCTACTTTAATGATATTAACGGAACTCTTGCTGTTGAACTTAAAAATGCCAACGATAGACAAGAGTTTGTGCAAAAAGTTTACAGCGATATTAGCGAACGTATTGCTAATACCAGCGGTGTAAATATGGATGAGGAACTTGCTAACATGATTATTTTCCAAAATGCATTCCAAGCATCTGCCCGCATCATTACCACAATTGATGAGCTCTACGACTCACTCCTCGCAATGGTATAAAGGATATTTAAATGGTTACTCGTATTTCAACATCACACCTAAACAGCACACTCATTTCACGCATTCAAGATAGCAGTGCAAAAGTAGCGAGTGATACGTACCGCATATCATCAGGTTTTGAAGCACGTCGTTATGAGGATATTTCCACAGAAACAAACGCCCTGTTTGACCTGAAAGAACTTAAATCTAACAACGAGCGTTATATCCGTAACATTGATGACGTCAATGCCCGTCTCAAATCTTCTGAAAATGCACTTCAAGGTATGTCTGACCTCATGACAGATGCGGCTAACCTTTGGACGCTTGGTCGTAACGAAAACAGTGCTGAATCTCGCGCGACACTAGCCCCTAAAGCTGAAGCACTTACGCAAACCTTTTACCAGCTTTTCCAAACACAATTTGAAGGACGTTATGTCTTTTCAGGACAAGCCAGTGAGAATCCACCACTTAACCAAGCCCCAACAGCAAACATCTCTCCAGGTGACCCTGCCCCAACGACTTATTACACCGGAGACCCTGCCCGTCCAAGCGTTATTACTGGAGAAAACATCCAAATCCCTTACGGTGTAACAGGTGATCAGCAAGGTTTTGCAGATATGCTTGCAGGCCTTGAGGCGCTTTGGTTTGGCCTTGAAAACAACTCAACGACTGAAATTGATAATGCTATTGACCTTTTGACTGGTGCCCAATCAGACCTGAGCGACATGCTTGGTGAAGTTGGTGGACAAATTTCATCCCTCACTCTCCTTAAAGACCGCCATGAAAACGCAAATATCAGTATTAATGAGCGCGTTGATGATATTGAGAAAGCTGATATTACAGAAGCCATCAGTAATTATAGCGCGAACCAAGCTGTACTTGAGTCTTCTATGGCAATTTTAGCACGTCTGCAGGCCACATCTCTGCTGGATTACATCTAAGAGTAGGAGAGAACACTAGACAATGATGCAACACTCAGCCACAATGCTCCGAAGACAAAAAACAATGTGGGACACACTTCTTAATGCTACTGATTACCAGACGGCAGGACGAATCGGTGATTATCAACGGCGATATCGAAGTCAAAATTGTCGATGTACGTGGCAACCGTGTAAAACTCGGCTTCGAGTTTCCGGATGGCAGCACCGTTTACCGAAAAGAACTTTACTTGAAAATTCAAGAAGAGAACAAAGCAGCAGCAGAAGGCGGACCCGACCAACTGCTCAGTGCTATTCAATCTCTTGGAAAACCCTCTAAAGGAGAAGATGACCCCTCATGAACCATACAGCCACAGTTTCAGATACAACAAACAGTACGAATGTTTTAACTTACAGCACACGTTTTGGTGATGTGACCCTTCGTGAAGATCGCCTTGTGGGCTTTGATCAAGGTGTTCTCGGATTTCCTCACTGTAAAGTATTTGGCCTTTCTCGCATGCCCGGCGGCGATGAATCTCCTATTCTTCTTATGCACTGCATTAGCGATCCAAGCGTGACATTCATGGTTGCAGACCCTGCAGTTCTTGGTCTAGAGATTAAAGAAAAAGACCAAAAAGAAGCTATTGCAGCTCGCAAAATGGATGAAACAGAAACACAAATTCTTGTAATTTTGACACTTTACGAACAAGGCGACTCATTCTTCCTGACGGCAAACTTGCGTGCACCGCTACTTATAGACAGCAAACAGCGCGAAGGTTTTCAGCACATTCTAACGAGCAACGATTACACAACTCAGCACAAGATCTAAAACGCTCTATAGCTGGCTGCAAAATGCTGTTTTCTGCACTTCCGTTGCTCATGTATAGTTAATACACTGCGCTACGGCTCTCAAAACCAAACATTTTTCGCTACGCTATAGCACATTTACCCCAATATATAAAAAGAGCGCCTACGGCGCTCTTTTCATTCGTTCGAGAAATTCGCTATGGCTAGCGAATTTTAAATGATGTCACCAGTTCCCCAAGGATAGGGGTACCCGGCCATGGTAAGATCTTTTACATCAATTTTACCAAGTTCTAGAAAATGACGAAGCGCGCGGGCAATAGAACGTACATCGTCCAGTGCATTGTGCGTATGATGACCAGCAGGTTTAGGCAAGCCTAAAAACGCTGCAATTTCACCGCTGCTCACAGTCATAAGACTTTCACCATTTACGCCAGCTTTATAAAACAGTTTGCGTACATCGCGTGCTTTTGCATGGGGAAACGGGTGCTCAACCCCATGAATATGACAAGTTTGCACGCTACAACTCAGATCATCAGGCCCGTAACTAAACACAAGATCATCGCCAATAAAGCTTTTAAGCTTGTCCATTGCAGGAGCAAGTTCAAAACCTCTTTTAGAAATCTCATCATTGCCATAGCCAAACAAAGCCGATGCAAAACCATCAACCATAATTTGATTGCCAGCCAGATCTCTTGGAATCACAAGGTCATCAAGCGCATCAAGCTCTGGCAAGCCGTCTTCAAGGCCAAGGCGAATAGCACCTGTTTGAATAAGTAGCGGCGGCAGGTCATGCATACCACGTCGTTTGCGGTCATGAGCGCCTTCAGCTGTCCAATATTCATAATCTAAAATAACTACAGAATTTGCCATAGAGTGGCTCCTTTTCATTTGAAACGGTGAGAGAAGATTAAAACATAGGTTCTATAACATAGTCTAGCGTGTCCCGCAAACAACACTATGCGCCCAAAATACCATTTATCCTTGGCGGGACGGGGCATTTCAGCCATACTGAAAGCTAGTATATTGTGGGGAAACAATAAAAAGAATGGCTGACAGTCAACCAAATGCGCTGTCTTTAGGCCTTAAGTCCTTAAGACAAAGCGAAACGGCCCTCGCCCTTGGTGTGATGGGTATTTTGGTGCTTTTATTTGTTCCTATCCCCTCTTTTGTTATGGATATGCTGTTTACACTGAGTATTACTGCCGGTGTTATTATTTTACTTACCGTTATGTTTGTTCAGCGCGCTATGGATTTCAGTGCATTTCCAATGCTGCTTCTTATTACAACAATGCTTCGCCTTGCGCTAAATGTTGCATCAACACGCCTTATTCTCAGTAATGGCCACCAAGGCGGTGACGCTGCTGGTAAACTGATTGAAGCCTTTGGTAACGTTGTTATGGGCGGCCAGTTTATTATCGGGATGATTATTTTCCTGATTCTTATTATTGTAAACTTTGTCGTAATTACTAAAGGTTCAACGCGTATTGCTGAGGTTGCTGCACGTTTCACTCTTGATAGTTTACCTGGTAAGCAAATGGCTATTGATGCCGACCTGAATGCAGGCCTTGTTACTGAAGATGAAGCCAGAGCGCGCCGTAAAGACCTTGAAAGCGAAACTGGTTTTTATGGAGCCATGGATGGTGCCTCTAAATTTGTACGTGGTGATGCCATTGCCGGACTTATTATTACAGGCCTGAACATTATGGTAGGCATTGGCATTGGTGTTATTACCCATGACATGGCCTTTGGTGAAGCTGCTAACCGTTACATGCTTCTTACTATTGGAGATGGACTGGTTGCCCAAATTCCAGCTCTTGTTATCTCACTTTCAGCAGGTCTTCTCGTTGCAAAAAGCGGCACAAGCGAAGCCGCTGGTAAAGTTGTCTTTAGCCAAATTGGTAAAAACCCTAGTGCCCTTTACACTGCAGCTGGCCTGCTTGTTCTTCTCTCTCTTATGCCTAACATGCCGCTTATGCCATTTTGGATTATGGCAAGCCTTCTTGGCGGGCTTGGCTACATGCTACAAAACCAAGAAAAATTCTTCCCTGTAGAGGAAGAAGCTGTGGTTCAAGAAGAACTCGAAGAGGAAGATTTCAAACCCCAAGAAGAACCGATTTCCAGCATTCTACATGTGGATACGCTGCGCCTTGAGCTTGGCTACGGACTTCTCTCTCTTATTGATGAGTCTAAGGGCGGTAAGCTTACAGAACAAATTAAGGCGATGCGCCGCCAAATGGCAAAAGACGTTGGCTTTGTTGTGCCAAGTATTCGCATTCAGGACAACATGCAACTTGGACAAGGCGATTACAAGCTTTACATCAAAGATATTGATGCAGGTAATGGCGCCCTTCTTCCAGGCAAACTTATGGCAATGGACCCAACAGGGACTGCCCCTACTCTTGAAGGGGAACAAACGGTTGAGCCAACATTTGGCCTGCCTGCCATTTGGATTCCTGAGCACAAACGTGAAGAAGCTTCCTTTAATGGCTACACAGTTGTAGACCCTGCAACCGTTGTGACAACGCACCTGACTGAAGTGATTAAAGACAACATGGCTGAGCTGCTCACACGTAACGAAACTGAAAAGCTTCTTGATGAAATTAGAGAAGGCCATGGCAAGCTGATTGATGAAATGATTCCGGCTCAAATGAGCGTAGGTATTCTGCAAAAAGTACTGCAAAGTTTGCTTAAAGAGCGCGTCTCTATTCGCGATCTACCAAGTATTCTTGAAGCGTTAAGCGATGCTGTCATGCAAACAAAAAGCATCACTCAGCTCACTGAAATTGTGCGCGCACACTTGGCTCGTCAAATTTGTGTAAGCCTCATTAACCATGATGGTGTTATCCCTGTGGTTTCTCTGAGTGGCGGCTGGGAGAAAGAGTTTGGTGCAAGTATCCATACCAATGGAGATGAACGCCAACTGGCTATGGAGCCAACTAAAGTTCAAGCCTTTATGAACACACTTAAAGATACATTTGAGAACCACATGATGACTGGGGAACAACCTGTGCTTCTTACATCTGCGCGTAACCGCCCATTTGTCCGCTCTCTTATTGAGAGAGCTCTGCCTTCTGTACCTGTTATTTCGCAAGCAGAAGTGCATCCAAAAGTTAAAATCAGAACGCTGGGGAGTCTGTAAAAGGGGAAGCTAATTTATGAAAATAAAAAAATTTAAAACCAAAACCATGCAAGAGGCTTTAAGCCAAATCCGCGCCACGCTTGGGGATGATGCGGTGATTCTTAGCCAGCAGAAAATTCAGGGCGATAATGGCCCTATGCTTGAGGTAACTGCGGCGGTAGAAACGGAGCAAAAAAATGAAACAGTTGCCCCAATAGCGCTTCGTCCTCACATACCCAAAACAACGCATAGCCTTGCCGCAATTTTAAATCAACACGGCATTGATGAAGAGATTTCAACTAAAGTCACACGCGCAATTTCAGCGCTTGAAGAAACTGGCTTTGATAGCACAGATACGCTTGATATGGTACTGGGTAAAATCGTGCCCTTTGCAGCGCCTGCAGAAGCCTTTGATAAAAGCAAAACACATGTTTTTCTTGGGCCTAACGGCAGTGGAAAAACAACAACGCTTTGCAAAATTGCTGTACAGAAAAAATTTGATAAGCACAGCATTGGCCTCATCACTTTAGATTTTGGAAAAATTGGCGCTTTCGAACAAATCAATATTTTTGCAAAAGCCATTGGCGAAAAAGCCTACATGGTGAGCAGTAAAGAAGATTGGGACAAAGTGCCTGAATCTGTAAAAAATGCAGATTACCTGTTCATTGATACACCCGGACTAAGCCCTTACAAAAAAGAGCAGGTTTCATCTCTTTCAAATACGCTAAAAGAAATGGGGCTTAAAGACCTTCAACTGCACCTTGTTGCACCGGGATCTTTGCACGATAAAGAGCTCCTTATGCTCCCAAGTGCTTATGCATCCTTAAGCCCTGATACGCTTATTTTTACAAAACTAGATGAAACGATGCACTACGGCGGGCTTATTAACCTTGCAGTCAGCAGCGGGCTTAAAGTGTGCTACATCACAGATGGGCCCAACATTCCGGACGACTTGGTAGAGCTAGACGCCGCAAGCCTTGCACAAAAAATTTCAACATCACCGCGCTACCCATGGGAGGACGCAGCATGAACCTAAACGAAACATCTCTAAAAATTTCAACAACACCTATCATCGCAATGGCGAGTGGTAAAGGTGGGGCTGGTAAAACAGGTATGACACTGAACCTTGCAACACTCCTTACGCAGCAAGGGCTTAAAGTCCTCGTATTTGATGGTGATATGGGCCTTGGTAACGTTGACGTGCAACTGGGCATGGCACCGAATAAAGACCTTGGGCACGTGATTGCTGGCCAAGCCACACTTGAAGAAGTCATCTCTAAAAGTGAGCGTGGTTTTTGGGTTATTCCTGGCCGTAGCGGCCACGAGCAACTGCCATTCCTTACGGCTTTAGAGCAACGCGATATCCTTAAAGAGCTGCGTAACGTTGCTGGCGCTTTTGACATTGTAATTATTGACGTTGCAGCTGGTGTTGGCAAAGAAGTTCTGACCCTTGTAGAATATGCAGATCGCACCCTTCTTGTGACAACGCCAGATCCAAGTTCTATTACGGATGCTTACGCTGTGGCGAAGCTTCTTAAAGTGCGCTACAACAAAGCAACCTGTGAGATTCTTGTCAACAATGCAGGCAGCGAAGCAGAAGGCCGCATGACTTATGAAAAAATCAAAACGGCTGCGGATAAATTCCTTGGCATTGACCTGCCGCTTGTTGGTATTGTACCTCATGACCGCCAATACGCTGCTGCTGTAAAGATGCAAAAAATTGCAACGCAAGCCTTTCCTAATTGCGATGCAGTGCACGCATTAACCACAATTGCAAAGAAAATTGCTCCAAAACGCGAAAAACAAGCAGCTTAATGCCTGTTTTTAAGCGTTTTGGCGTTATTTTTGAATAAGATAGTCGTATGAACACATTACTCGGCGCACAAACACAGTTAGTTATCGTGGGGCAAGTTGGCACCCCGAGCCGTCGAGACGTGTCCGTATCCTTTACCCCTCCCCTTAAAAAGCCTATTCCAAAGGGGGAAATTGAAGCTGAAATTATACGCAGCAATAGTAAAGGCGAAGCGACGGTCAGACTCAAAGATGGCCGTGAAGCTCAGGCCAAAATCAGCCCTCCTCTCCCTGAAGGGACGGCTCTTAAAATTCGAGTCACCCATGAAGGTGCACAAGCTAAAACAATTAGGTTCGAGCTTCCTACAAGCAATGTTCCGGCAAAAACTGAAGGCACACCTCAGCAGTCATCAGCGGCGCAACAAACACAAACATCCTCTACCGCATCTAAAGCGCCACCTATTCCCCTTGAGAGCCTTAAAACAATTTTGACCAATACCCATACAGCAGCGCCAGCCCAAAAAGGCGCCCCGCTCACTTTGCCAAGCACAGCTGCAGAAGTAAAGGTCACGGGGCATACACCTGCAAATTCACAAGGGGGCACAGCTCAACTTATTCTGACACTCGTTTCCTCTACAAGTCGCCAAACGCAGGACTTTACAGTATCGCTTCCGCAAAAACTGCCCATTGGCACAACGTTAACCATCAAACCGTCAGCAAATAGCATAATCGCGCCAGCCGCAGGCAAACCCGTTCAGGTTTCTATTGAATCTATCAGTCTTAAACCTGAATTTTTGCCTCAAGCCAAAGTCCCTGCGCCTCCTTCTGCAGGTGCAACGCCTTTACCGCCACGCAGTATTCCTGTTAGCCAAACACAGTTTACCAAACCTTTAGAGCAACTTATTTTACAAAAGCTCTCAGCCCAACCAGATGTAGAGCAAACTCAAGTTAAGCAACCGCTAAAAGAAGCCCCCACTCTTAGGCTTTACCCGCTTCAAAATGCGCCTGTAAAAATTACGCTTAATCCGCAAAAAATATTACAATTTGAAACACCTGTTTCACTTGAGAAAAGCGCAGAGCAAGCCCCTCTTTCAAGTAAAGAAATACCTGCTTTTCGTACACCAGCCCCCCTTCCAGTAGATGGGCATGCACGCGTGAGCTTTCAAACAGCACCTACACTTAAAGCACCAACAGACTTGCCCCCTCTTAACCAGGTTATCTTTACCTCTGGCCCAACAGCACATGCAAGCCAGCAAGGTCAGCAAGTCGCGACAGTTCAGTCTCAAATGGGCGAAGGTTTTTACAGCATTAAAATTGATAGCCGCCCCCCCCTTATTGTACAGGCGCCATCACAAACACCGCTACCTGTGGGTACCAAGCTTGTACTGGCAAGTAAGCCTGATGGCACAACAGTTATTACGCAAACTATTTTGCCCCAACTTACACCTGGCGCACAAGTGCAAGAAGCCCTTGGCCAAAAGTGGGACGGCCTCTTTAAAGCTCTAGAAACGCTTTACCAAAAAGGTCACGATGCAGAAGGTACAAAGCTTTATGATAGCCTCCCCCGTATGGGAGAAGGGTTTATTGGCCCGTTTTTATCTTTTGCTGAAGCGGTTTCAAAAAATGACATTTCCCGCTTTATAGATAAAGATACTGTCAATATTTTACGTGCCCTTGGTATTGATCTCAGCGCAGATACATCCCAGCTTAACATGGCTGCGCGTCCTGATAATTCTGGAGATAACGGTTGGCGTAGCCTAATTTTTCCATTCCTTGAAAATTATGGCGACACGCCAGATCAAGGTCACTTTTTCTGGAAAAGGGAAAAAGGCGGCGAAGGCAAAACACCTACAAGCCAATTTGTCTTTCGTTTTGGCCTCAGTGAAATGGGCCCCGTTCATCTTGATGGACGCGTAGACGGTAAAACCCTCACCCTCAATATGAAACTTGAAAAACCTATCGACAAAGAGTTTGAACAAGGTTTAAGAAAACTTGTCGAAAATGTGGGCTCAGGTTATGGCTATGATGCTAAAATTGATATTCAAGTTCTTGAAGAACTTCCGCCGCTGCCAGTGGTTGGTGCAGAGCTTCAGGATAGCAACCATTACAACATGAATGTATAGGAGAGAAGATGTCCTTCCCTGAACTTACCCCCGTTAAAAGCGATAAAGCTTGGCCTCTTGTACGCCTATCAGCAAATCTTAAGGGCGGAAAAATTCATGTCAGCTTCTTGTGCGATAAGCATACAGCCAATACGGAAGACCTTGTGGCTTGGCTCTCTGGTCAGCATGTGAAAGGGGCGCATGAACTGCAAAGCCTCAAACATAAAATATACCATGAGCTTATGCCTAAAGCACTGCAGCTCATTTTTCAAGATGAACAAACCAGCCTTTCAACACGTGAAATACAGCCTGGGGCTAAACTACCAGAAAGTCTTGAAATTTTACTCAATGATGAGCTGACCAAGCGGACAGTTTTCTAGTAGATGTTTAAGACTGATTTGCAAACATTGTTGCCGCAACTTCATCTAATGCGTCTTGCTGCTTTTTAGCGCGCAGTTTACGTGCCTCTTCCGCTTTGCGCTCTAAAAGAATTTCATAGCGGCGCTGCTCCGCATAAATCTCAGTTAATTCTTCTCGGCGCTCCACAAGAATGGCTTCTGCATCTGTTGTGGCCTCATCAATATCCTTAATTTCAGCTGATGCCATTTCTGCAAACAATCCTGCCTGACTTAAAAGAAAAGCATCTTTTGCTGCAAGTGCAGCGTCATGCTCTGTATCTGCTTTAGAAAGCAACTCTTCTTTTCGTACTTCCATTTGTCTAATTACAGCCAATATTTCAGCAATTTGTCGCTGTTTTTCATCGGTTGCTTGTTTAGCAACCTTATGTAAGGTAGTCAGCGTACTCAAGAGAGATTCTCATTTTGTTTGGGCATTGGCCTAGCGCCATTCCCCTTCAGTGCATCAGCAAGGGAAGAGAAGCTCTCTGCTTGCGCTGTATGATCCTTTGGTGCCTGCTTAAGGAAAGACTCTAGCTTTGGCATATGACGAATAGCTTTATCCGTCTTAGGGTCGCTCCCCTCTTTATATGCACCAAGGCGAATCAGCTCTTCCATATCATCATAAGTAGAAAGCAGGCTACGCGCCTCTGTCACAGATAAATGCTGCTCTTCATCATAACATGCAGGTGCCATACGAGAAATTGACTTAAGAACCTGCACAGCGGGGAAGTGCCCTTTTTCAGCAAGCTTACGCTCAAGTACAATATGACCATCCACAATACCGCGCACAGCATCAGCGACAGGCTCGTCCATATCGCCCCCTTCCACAAGAACGGTAAAGAGCGCTGTAATCGTTCCTTCACCTTCGCGGCCAGGGCCAGCACGCTCTAAAAGGCGGGGCAGTTCACTAAATACAGAAGGCGGATAACCGCGCGTGGTTGGTGGCTCGCCCACAGACAAACCAATTTCACGCTGCGCCATCGCAAAGCGGGTTACACTATCCATAAAGAGCATTACATTTTTGCCATGATTTCTGAAATATTCAGCAACTGTAAGCGTAAGATATGCCGCCTGACGGCGCATCATTGGAGATTCATCTCCTGTAGCAACAATCACAACAGAGCGCTTTAAACCTTCTTCGCCAAGCTGCTCTTCAACAAACTCTCTCACCTCACGGCCACGCTCACCAATCAGGCCAATTACGTTAATATCAGCTTAACTATACTTTGCCACCATAGACATAAGCACCGATTTACCTACGCCAGACCCTGAAAAAATGGCCATACGCTGACCGGCACAAAATGGTAAAAATGTATTAAGAACCCGCACACCTGTATCAAGCATACGGCCAACACTTTGCCTTTCACGCGGGTTTGGAGCAGAAGCTTTAAGCGGTAGTTTTTCATGGACTGTTGGCAGAGCGCCCTTACCATCAATCGGCTCGCCTAGCGCATTAATAACGCGGCCAACAAGCCCCGCGCTTACAGGCGCAACATGGCCTGCCTTATCTTCAATCACTTTAGAGCCTATAGAAATGCCTTCCATGCTTCCAAAAGGCATAACCGTACAAACATCCTTAGATAGGGCAACAACATCACCAAAAATACGCTCGCCTGTAACTTTTTCGACAGAAACACGCTGCCCTAAAAACGGGCGCGTAAGCCCGCTGCATTTCAACATAAGACCGTGAATATCGGTCACATGCCCAAAATGTCTGACTGGGTTAATTTGCTTCACATCTTTAAGAAGAGGATCAAAAGGGTTGTCCATCGTGCCTAGGGTGTTTCTTTTTATACGTTTTTATTCTATGCTTTATTGTAGCCTATCCCATAAGAGATATGCAAAATATGAACCAAAATAAAAAGAAGAAGCCCCATGGCAGACGCTGCACACCAAGAAACTGGCTCCATTGTTCAACTGGTTACATTTCACCTGGTAGGAGAGCACTTCGCACTTCCTATCCATGACACCCGTGAAATTACCCTTATGATGGATATTACGCCAGTACCATCAGCGCCAGATTTTGTAGAAGGGGTTATTAACCTTCGCGGACAAATTCTTCCTATTATTG
>JAPKEQ010000096.1 GCA_028821995.1 Alphaproteobacteria bacterium | reverse complement strand
CCCACTGGGGAATGGCGTAAGAACCACTTTGGAGAAGTCTGTCCAAAATGCGCGTGTTGAATGTAAGTTCTTCACGCGTTTGCGATGTCACGATACGGTCAATCATAGTGTCAATAGCAGGGTTTTTAAGCCCCATAAAATTGCCGCTGTTTTCCGTGTTTGCAGCCTGCGTGGACCAAGAGTTATATTGCTCAGGACCAGGGTTGCTGGATGCACCGTAACTCATGACGATCATATCAAATTCCCCGCCGTAGACGCGGCGCCCGTATTGGGCAGAGTCAATTTTGCTTACAGTAAGCTTGATGCCGACATTTTTCATGAGCTTTTGAACGCTAAGTCCAATGCGCTCAAACGCAGGGCTCACAATAAGAAGGTCAATGGTGAGCTGCTTACCGCTGCTGTCACGCATGGCACCATCAGAGTAGGTATAACCTGCTTCTTCAAGCAAGCGAAACACAATCTCTTGACGATCAGATTCTGACATGGTGTCAACATTGATGGGGCGGCAAGCCTCACCATATGCGGCATCATTTACAGCGTCTGAGCCATGTGCTTCACGAAGTTCATTCAAAACCTGCTTTTCAGCATCGGAAGGAAGTCCATCAGCCATCATGGGTGAGTTGCCAAAGTAAGAACACTTGCGTGCGTACTGGCTATAAAAGAAGCTGCGGTTCATCTCATCAAAGTTCATCATGTACTGCATGGCTTGGCGCAGCTGAAGGTTTTGAAAACGCTCCTGCCTTAGGTTAAAGATAAAGCCTTGCATGCCTTCGACCGTATAGGTCTCAATGCGCTCCTTGAGGATTTGCATATTATCAAAGCGTTCGCCTTCATATTTTTTAGCCCAGTTCTGTGCTTTATTTTCAAGGCGCACATCATACACCCCATTCATGAACATGCTTTGCAGCACGTCCGCATCCGAGAAGTAATCAAAGCGCAGAGCATCAAAGTTAAACATGCCTTTATTGACGGGAAGGTCCTCCCCCCAGTGATGAGGAATGCGTTCATAAGTGACATGGCTCCCCATGGCAAAATCATAGATGAGTTCACCTGTGAATACGCTTGTGCCTTTAATGCGAACCCGATAAGGGCCGCTACCAATAGGAGGTATAGACACGGGACGTGATAAATCCTTGCCGTCACAGGTGTAAACATAGTTTTTTGCATTTGGGTCGCCTTTGCCAACACATTCTTCCCAGTAGTGAGAGGGGAGGATGCCTTGGGTACCGACGCTAATGGGCATTTCGCGTGCTGAACCTTTTTTGAAATTGAACTTTACGGTACGCTCGTCCAGTTCTTCAATGGATTCAATTGCGCCGTAATAGCTTGCATACCCAGGAGGGGCATTTTCAGAGAGAAGGTATTCAAACGTGAAAGCCACGTCATGTGCTGTTACGGGCTTGCCATCATGCCAGCGAGCTTCATCGCGAATCTCATAGACAACAAACGAGCGATCTTCCGCAATTTGCATGCGAGAGGCCAAAAGGCCGTATCCTGTCATGGATTCATCGCTTGATGTGCGCAGTAGACTCTCATAGAGAATGCCAATACCTTCGGCGGCGCTGTCACGCGTGTTTGAGAAGGAGTTGAAGGTTTCAAATGTACCTTGTACACCTTGGCGAAGAATGCCTCCGCGCGGTGCGTTAGGGTTCACGTAATCAAAGTGAGTGAATCCTTCAGGGTATTTGATGTCGCCATACAAAGAGAGGGCGTGTTGCCATGGCAAGTTCTCTTCAGCGTGCGCAGTGAACGCGGTTGCTGTGAGGGCCAGGGCTGTAAGGATTGTTTTGAACATAGGAATAACTCCTAAAGTAAAACGGTGAAAAAGAGGTTTTATATCCTTAAATTTTAATACAGATGTATACAAGTTGCAAGTCTTTCTTTTTCAAATAGAAACCCTCCCCCCAGTTAAGGGGAGAGGACAGTGCATTAGTTCGATTCAAAGTCAATGCGTGGGTCAAGCCATGCATACATCAGGTCACTCACAATGCCAAGAACAAGGCCCATAAGCGTGAAGATGAAAAGCGTTGAAAACATCACGGGGTAGTCTCGGTTGAGCGCAGCTTCATAGCCAAGCTTACCAAGCCCATCAATGGAGAACACAACCTCAATAAGAAGCGATCCTGCAAAGAAGGCCCCTACAAATGCAGCAGGGATACCTGAGATGATTACAATCATCGCATTACGGAATACGTGTCCGTAAAGGATAGAGCTTTCTTTTAGCCCTTTGGCGCGTGCTGTGATGCAGTACTGCTTTGTCATTTCTTCCAAAAAATAGTTACGGGTTAGCATGGTGATGCCGGTAAAGGCACCAATCATCATTGCCGCAACAGGAAGAGTGATGTGCATAATCGCATCTTGCCACCAAGCAAGGCTTGTGATGCGTCCCCAAAATCCAAAACCGTCCCAACCGCTGGTTTCTATACCGCGAACAGGAAAGATTTCAAACGGGCTGCCTGCTGCAAGAGTTTGAAGCAAAACAACCGCAAAAAGGAAACTAGGTACCGCGTACATGATAGTCAGGATAACGCCTGACCATACATCAAAACGGCTCCCCGCCTTTACGGCTTTCCTGATGCCAAGAGGCACAGAAATCGCATAGGTGAGAAACAGCATACTAAGGCCCAGCATAGCGCTGATAGGAATACGCTCCACGATAAGATCAATCACAGGGCGTTTTTTGAAGTAGCTTTCACCAAAATCAAACGTGATGTAGTCACGCAGCATGGTGAAAAAACGAACATGAACAGGCTTATCAAAGCCGAACTGTTTTTCAAGCTGTTTCCGATACTCTTCATCAAGGCCTTGAGTGCTCCCTGCACCATTGCCACTATTACTGTTTGTGCCAGCGTCGCCGCCAGCTCCAGTAAAGCGATCAGTAGCCCCTTCGCCAAATCCGCGCTGTTCAGCGATGATTTGATCAACAGGGCCGCCAGGGGCAAATTGAATCAAGGCAAAGTTAGCCAAGATAATCAGGAAGAGTGTTGGAATGATAAGCAAAAGCCTACGTACAATATAAGCACCCATATTATGCTCCTTTCCCGAGAGTTTTGCGTGGGTCAAAAGCATCGCGCACAGCTTCACCCATAAACATGAGCAGGCTGAGCAGGATCATAAGTGCAACAAAGCTTGTGAGCCATAGCCAATATGCATCAGGGTTATTTTTCCCTTGTAGCATAAGCTCCCCCAGAGACGGCGAGCCCGGAGGCAAACCAAACCCAAGGAAGTCTAGACTTGTGAGAGCTGTTACTGCGCCAGAGATGCTGAACGGCAAAAAGGTTACCGTTGCGACAAGGGCGTTAGGCAGTACATGCCGAAACATGATTTGCTTTTCACCCATTCCCATAACGCGTGCTGCCTGAACATAATCCATCTTACGCGTACGCAGTACTTCTGCCCGCACTGCGCCTACAGGCCCTGTCCAGCTAAAAGCAAGCAGGATAAGGAATAAGGTGAACAGTGTTGCAAACGTGAAGCCTTGCAGCGTGAAGATGGAGGAGAGGATGATGAGAACATACAAGGCAGGCATGCTGGTCCAAATCTCAATGAAACGCTGTCCAATGAGATCTGTCCATCCGCCATAGAAGCCTTGAAAGGCACCAACAACAACACCAATACACGTTGAAGCAATCGCAAGTGCGAGGCCAAAGAGTACGCTAACCCGGAAGGCGTAAATCACCACAGATGCTACATCATACCCTTTGTCGGTTGTCCCGATAAGGTGCGTATGAGAGGGAGCGGCAGGGTTGTTGCCTGAGAGGTCTTGTGTGCTGTAGTGAAAACGAATCGGCGGCCAAATGACCGTCGCGTCTTCATCAGATCCAACCACGCGGTCAAAGATTTCGTCATTGGTATAGTCAACAGTCACGCTAGAGCGTGCACCATCATCAATGCCGAAGTCACCAACAGTGTAGTCCTTGTAGGCAGGAAAAAACACACCTTCTTCATGAAGAATCAGGAGTGGTTTATCATTAGCAATTCCTTCTGCGAAAAGCGAAAGGAACAGGCAGATAAAGAACACCCAAGCGGAGTAGTACCCCCGCTTGTGTGCCTTAAAGGCAGCCCATCTGCGCTTGGCAATGGGCGATAATGTTAACAGTGCCATGAGGAATACTCCTTTAAGAGGCTTGTGTAACGTTATCAAAAGCCGCACCAAGCAGGGCTTTTGTATAGTTATGTTGCGGGGAGTTGAACACATCTTTAACTGTGCCCTGTTCAACAACCAAACCATCTTTCATCACGATCACTTTATGACAAAGCGCCTTGACCAGTTTAAGGTCATGGGTAATGAAAAGATAGCCAAGACCTTCACGTTCTTGAATCTCCCGAAGGAGCTCAATCACTTGGCCTTGGATGGTCATATCAAGAGCAGAGGTTGGCTCATCAAGCACAACCACATCAGGTTCAAGAACCATCGTTCGTGCAATGGCAATGCGCTGTTTCTGTCCGCCTGAAAACTCATGCGGATAACGGTCAGACACCTCACTTGGCATACCAACACGTTCTAGAACTTTTTTGACCTGAGCTTCCATGTCGGCTTTAGAGCCTTCACTGTGAACGATTAGGCCTTCCATAATAATATCAAGTACACTCATCCGCGGGCTTAGTGCCGCGTCAGGATCTTGAAAGACTTTCTGGAATTTTGTTCTATAGGGGCGCATTTGTTTACCAAACAGAGGCGTAATATCTGTGCCTTGCAGCACAACCTTTCCGCCAAGTTCAGCATCTTTGCCATCTTTGAAAAGACGCAAAAGTGCGTTTCCAAGTGTGGATTTTCCCGAACCTGATTCACCAACAATGGCAATGGTTTCGCCGCGATGCAAGGTAAGAGAGATGCCATTTACGGCTTCAACCTGACCAACTTTGCGGCGCAGTACGCCTTTGCGAATCGGGAAGTGCACCTTAATATCTTCAGCTTCCAAAAGCACTTCTGCACCAGGTGCGAGAGGCTTTGCAGTCCCTTTAGGAACGGCGTTCAGAAGTTTTTTAGTATAAGGGTGCTGGGGATTTTTAAAGACAGACTGTGTGTCGCCTTCTTCCACAATTTCTCCGCCAGTGGGTTTACCATCTTTAAACTGTGCCTGCATAACGTAAACACGGTCGCTGATGCGTTTCACCACGCCAAGATCATGGGTAATGAACAAAATTGCCATACCCGTTTCTTCCTGTAGCTCTTTCATAAGCTTCAGAATTTCAGCTTGTACTGTTACGTCCAGAGCCGTTGTTGGCTCGTCTGCAATCAGTAGGTCAGGTTTGTTGGCCATGGCCATCGCAATCATGACGCGCTGGAGCTGTCCACCTGAAAGTTCGCCCGGGTACATATCAA
>JAPKEQ010000095.1 GCA_028821995.1 Alphaproteobacteria bacterium | reverse complement strand
GGAAAAAATTGGCGGTATGGCAACTGTCGATAAAGTGCTAGAGCTTCCAGCAGGGCGTGTGAAAGCTCTTGGTATTCAGGTTGGCCATACAATTCACTATAAGGCAAACTAAGCCTTTATTAAGTCTTTTCTTAGAAGTGGAATGGGCCGTCGTACGGCTTGTCTTCTACGTATTTATATTTTAAATAATCTTTTGTTAGGTCGTAAACCTTATGCCTTAAGCGTATAAGTGCGTATAGGTTTGGTAGAATCATAAGCCCTGTTACTGTTGTTGCCATCGCCCATACAAGTTCTAATTTTAAGACAGCGCCTGCAAAAATACAGATAATAAAGGCGATGCGATAAAACAGAATTGATTTTACTCCCATAAGGTATTCTGTTGCTTTTTCACCGTAGTAGCACCAACCAAGTAAGGTGGAGTAAGCAAAGAATAGTAGGCTTATAGATACAATGACGGAGCCAATATTAAAGCCTGAAACAACAGGAAAGGCAGTTGCAAAGGCAAGCCCTGTAAGGGAAGCTCCATTCTCTCCGCCTGTCCAAACACCTGTTGTTAAAATAACAAGTGCTGTAAGCGTGCAGACAACAAGCGTATCAATAAATGTTTGCAGCATAGAAACAAGAGCTTGCTCCGTTGGATGCGTTGTTTTGGCTGCAGCGGCAGCAATAGGGGCGCTCCCAAGGCCAGACTCGTTAGAAAATACACCGCGTGCCAGGCCAAGCTGAATAGCTGTTTTAACTGCAACACCAACAAACCCACCAACGGCAGCAGTGCCGCTAAAGGCGCTCTTAAAGATAAGTACAAAGGCCTCTGGGACTTCTCCAATGTTTAAGATAACAATGTAAACAGCAGCAAGCGTATAGATAGTAATCATAACAGGTACAATAGCACTGGCCACTTTTGCAATACGGCTAATACCACCGAGAATCACAAGGCCTGTTCCTATAGCTAGAATAATACCTGTAACATTAAAGGGAACATTAAATGTTGATTCCATGATGTCAGCAACGCTGTTACTTTGAATCATGTTACCGAGATTAAGGGCTGCAACAGCCATAAAGATAGCAAAGAGGCTTGCAAGGAAGGGGCTGCCAAGGCCATGGCGGATATAGTACATCGGACCACCGCTCATACTGCCATTTTCATTTTTAATACGGAAATGAATACCAAGAATCGCCTCGCTAAATTTTGTGGCCATACCAAGGATACCTGTGAGCCACATCCAAAATACTGCGCCTGGTCCACCCATAGCAATGGCTGTGGCCACACCGGCAATATTACCTGTTCCCACTGTAGCGCTAAGCGCTGTCATAAGTGCTTGAAGGTGACTAATATCTCCATGGCCATGGTTTTCCTTTTTAGAGAAAATAAGCTGCCATGCGTACTTAAATTGAGTAATTTGGATAGCACGAAGGCCGATGGTTAAAATAGAAGCGGCCACAACAAGGATGATCAGCATAGGCCAGCCCCAAAGTACATCGTTAATGCTATTGAAAAAATCCAAAGCTAGGGTTTGGGACATGACTTATTCTCCTTGTAGACCTTTAATATAGCTTTACTCTGCATTACACAGAGTGAATTCTATAAATATTTCTTCTATTACCTATTCAAAAATTTCTCTGATGATAGCAGGCGTCAGAATTTGAGGCAAAATAATTGCATCTTTTTGACCTTTAGGGAAATAAAGGTAAAGAGGAACGCCTTTTCTGCCATAGGTTTCTAAAATTTTTGTAATACCAGGATTAAAGCGCGTCCAATCACCTTTGTAGAGAGTAATATCATGCTTATCAAAGAGCTCTAAAACATGCTTATTTTTAAGAGTTGTACGCTCATTGACTTTACAGGTGATACACCAATCAGCTGTCATATTAACAAACACAGCTTCTCCGTTTTGAAGGCTGGCATAAAATTCTTTTTCCGTCCATGTGCGCCACTGTTTATGCGCCTGTGGCGTTTCAGTTTTTATGGCTTTTTCTTGCGCCCAAAATTTTTGGTAAAGAGGAGAGCCTTCGATGCTGTTAAGGCCATATCCCATGAAAGTACCGATAGCAGCAAGCATGAAGAGAAGGGCAATAAGTTTACGAACAATCCCTGCGCTTAGGGTCATGAGCTTGCCGTAGCACCATGCAAAGAAAAATGTAGCAAGAAGTACCAAGATCGTTGTAAAGGACGCGATGGTACTTGTGAGGCTTGTAAATACCCAGAGTAACCACAGCGCGGTTGCCAGCATAGGAAAGGCCAAAAATTGCTTAAAGGTCAGCATCCAAGCGCCGGGCTTGGGCATTGCTTTAATAAGTGGCGGGAATAGGGTTAGGAACATATAAGGGAAGGCAAGTCCGGCGCCAAGAGCTGCAAATATTGCAATGTTCTTTTCAGGCGTTAGCGTAAAAGCGAATCCCATGGCAGTGCCCATAAACGGTGCAGTGCAAGGCGTTGCAACCATAACCATTAATATCCCACTTAAAAAAGTGTTTTTAAATCCATGTTTTGTTTCTGGTTTTTCGCCAACTCTTGTAAGGCTGTCTCCAAGAGAGAATGTGCCAAACATGCTTAAACCAAGCAAAAATATAAGAAGAGAAAGGCTGAGTACAAAGTATGGATTTTGAAGCTGGAAACCCCAGCCAATAATTTGACCCGCTTGCGTAAGAAAGATCATTAAGCCTCCAAGTGAGACCATTGTAAGAATAACACCAAAGCTAAATGTAAGTCCGTGCAAAAAGGCTTTTCCGCTGCCAGCATGCTTAATAAGTGAAAAGACTTTAAGGGCCAGAACGGGTAAAACGCATGGCATTAAATTTAGAATAAGTCCGCCCAAGAAGGCAAATAGAAGAGAAAGTTTAAATGTCAGCTCTTGAGTGGGAGTTTTAAAAAAAGAAGAGTGGTCTGTACTTTCTTGAACACCGAGTACAATGGCCTCTTGTTGAGCAGCAGTAAGCGCGCGAGTCACTTTTTCACTTTGAACAATAATGCCTTTATCGTAAGTAAGGAAAAGGCCTTCAATCGTTTTTACTTCAGGAGAGAGGTGGCTATCTTTTGTAACTTGCAGTGCCATGCGCCCATCTTCAAGGTTTACAAATGTTTGTAAAGCGCTGTCGTCAATAATGCCTTCAGCTAAAGGAATAAAGCGAAGTGTTTTTGTGAATGCAGGGTCACTGATTGGAAACAGAATGGATGTATCTGTTTGGATAAGGCTATCTGCAATGAGTCCTGAATCTGGTGCTGGGTACTCTTCTGTAGAAGGAAAACGTGCTGCAGCTTCTGATGGTTTGGATGCCCCGTCTTTAGCATTAAATGTGATAGGCATTGTGAGCATAGCTTCGCCCGGCAGGCAGATATCTTTACACATGAGCCAGCTTACTTCTGCGCTAAGAGTATGTGTGCCTGTTTTTAGATCTTTGCTTATTTTAGCTGGTGCGAGGAGTGTTACGCTATGTTCATAGCCATAATTTGTTAGCGGTTCAATTGGAATAATTTCAGGTGTTGGAAATTCAAAAGCACCAACAGACATACCTTTAGGTAGTTGCCAGTTTGCTTCTGGGGCAAGCCCTGAATCACCAGGGTTTATGTAATAGACATGCCAGTGCGGGTCCATGTCTAGGCGAATACCAACCCGAAGAGCATCGCTTTCTGTGAAGCTGTCATGGCTTGTGACAAGGGTCGCAACAACGTTTTCTACGCGTTTAGATGAAGGGGTATTTTGCGCACCAGCAAGGTTGAGCTGTAGTACCGTTATAAGAAGAATAAAAAAAGTTGTGTAAAAATGCTTCATAGATAGGGCCATTTTGTATAAGAATTGTGAGTTATAATTTATTTTGCATAGCATAAGGTTTAAACTTGCTTATACTAGTATGTAAGAATAACACAAAGATGTCCTGAGATGAAAGATAAGATGCAAAAAAATGGCAAGCTCGTTCGGGATATTGATCTCGAGTTTCAGCAAATTGCCTTTATTTTTATTATTGGCTGTTTGGGCGTATTTGTAACAATTCTTGTTTCATTGGTTCTTTTTGAAATGGTGCTTATTTATCCTCCTTCTGGCGTAGAGATGGTCGCAAGTTTTCATGGAGGAATTTTTAAGGACAGTCCCGGTATTTTCGAGAACCTTCAGCAAAAAATTCCTCTTTACCGAGATTTAACATCCCTTGTGTGGTCCTTGTGGTTTATCCCTCTTTTCGGTTTTGCTACAACGCTAGCAGTTCTTTTACTCATTCGTCGCCATGCTTTTACAGCTAACTATAAAAAGCAGCTTGCTTTTTACAGACGCGGTTACCTAAGAGAGCAAACGCTTAAACAAGAATTTAAGCACAAGTTTGAAGATGGGCAGGTTAAGTTTTATGATATTCAGGATGAGCTTGATGTTGCACTTATTGTTTTAACACTTTCTGATAGCGTTGAATTTGTGAATAAATCAGCAAAAGCATACCTAGAGGGATGGGCAGCACGCGCCAACCGTTCTATTCAGATTGTAGGCTTCCGTATTCATGATGTATTTCCTGCTTATATGACATCTGGTTTGCACCTTATTATACAAGAAGCCAATAGAAAAAAAGAATATCAAGAAAAAGAGATTTATATAGAGCCAATTGATACTTGGCTTATGATTAAAATTATTCCAACAAATGAAGAGATTTATTTTTATTTCAAAGATATTTCCGATCAAAAGCAAACGGATAATTTCTTTAAGGCAAGCGGTCATATTTTAGAAACACTCACAACGTCAAGCCCTACGCCTGTTGCTATACTTAACCGACAGTGGGATTACATGGCTGCAAGTGAAAGCTGGAAAAAGCTTTTCAAGCTTTCTGATAATGTGCAGGGCAAAAGCCATTCACAGCTTGTACCTTGGATTCCTCAAGATATTAAAGTGGCTGAATCTGAGCTTTTAAATGGCCATGAAATTAAAGTTGATAGCGACGAACATATGATTGGCGGTCAAAAGGAAATTCTAAATTGGAGCATTGTCCCTTGGACAGATCATGATAACCGTATTGCTGGTTATGTGACTTATGCTATTCCTGTGACTGAGTCTGTACGCTTGCAATCTCGTGAAACGCAAGATAGAGAACGTGAAAAGCAACTTGCTTACCATGACATTCTTACAGGACTACCAAACAGGCAGCTCTTTTATGATCGCTTGAATATGGCACTGGCTCAGGCTTACCGTCAAATGACACAGGTTGCAGTATTGTTCCTTGATCTTGATGGGTTTAAAGCTGTCAACGATAACCTTGGTCATGATGTTGGAGATATTCTTCTTAAAAAGGTGTCAGAGCGCCTTATTGCTATTGTACGTGATACAGATACTGTGGCGCGTATTGGTGGGGATGAGTTCACAATTATCTTAACAGGTATTCAGGATATGGCGCACGTTGCTGCTATTGGTGAGAAGGTGATTGAATCTATTAGCCAGCCGTATAAAATTGGCCCGAA
>JAPKEQ010000016.1 GCA_028821995.1 Alphaproteobacteria bacterium | reverse complement strand
GCTTTTGCAGGGAGTCTTTCTATTGACGATGGCACAAATACTTTGTCTGGCTCTATGAATGGTGCCTTCTTTGGTGCTGCTGCCGAAGATGTTGGCGGTAACTATAGCTTAGATGATGGAGCAAATATTAATGCTTCAGGTATTTACCTTGGTACAAGCCAGTAAGTAGAAGAATAGATACTAAAAAGGCGGCATCTGCCGCCTTTTTTTAATAGAAAATTGTTCTGACGCGATGATGTGGTTCTGGACGGTAAGCCGTTTTTTGGCTGAGGTTCCATAGCCACCAATCTAGCGCAAGAGCTGTGCAATGTACGCCGCGCGCTGCCGCAGCAGATTTAATGGCTTCTACCGCTTGAATTGTTGCGGCGCGAATTTCGATTTCTTCTGGGCTAGAAATATCAAACTCTTCTAGTTTTGCAATCTTCTCAGAAAGCTTATCGCTGTAAACGAGTGCGCCCATAGCTCTAAGCACCTGAGGTAGGCGGTAGTCTGCAAAAATAGTCAGGTGGTCAATATCATGGAAAGAGCCGAACTCTTCGCCGCGGAAAGCACCCCATAAATCTGCTGTTAAGATTTGCGCCCGTTTCATGAAAACAACTTCGCGGTCATTGTACTGCGCGACATCTTTAAATGTAGAAAATTGTGATGCTACAATATTAGCAAGCTTTACGGCACTGCCTTTTGCATCTTCAATTGCGTAAGTAAATTTGCCAAGATAAAGATCTTTTAGGGTTTGCCCTACCTCTTGCAACACATGCACGCGTTCATCTAGTAAAGGAATAGGCCCTACGCCGCCTAAAATCGATTTCAGCTTGTTTCTGTCAATGCCAGCAAGGAAAGAGGCATCTGTAATAGGAACACCTCTCTCTTGCGCTTCTTTGAGCGCACAGGCCAGAGCCCAGTATCCGCTAACAGCTTCGCCTTTATGCTGTACTTCCCATGTCGGTGCTTCGCTATCTGCCCAAAATGAAAAGTTGAGTGAAGTGAGAATGAAAAGCCATTGTACAGTTGTTTCTGTGCCGTCAAAAAAGTGACGGTCATAGTCCTTTTGGCTCCAAGTTGGACGTCTTAAAATAAGGTTGTCCGCAAGGGATAGAGAAATTTTGGCTATACTGTCTGGGCAAATACTCACATCACGCGCGCTGTGCATAACAGCTTCTGTGGATGTCAGAATATTTTGCTGAAGAGGAACAACTGATGTAACAGGCATTTGGGGGGCCGTCGATGCAAGAACTGAAAGAGACATTCCTGTTATTTCCTTTTGTTGAGGTTCCAGTTGTACTTAATATAGCTATCAATATAAATGTTTTTAACATTTGTATACTTGGTTATAAACTTCTCTATAGAGGAAAAATCGTCTCTATACCACTTAAAAATTTGAGAAAGCTCTACATGAGATGTACCTGATTTCTCTGTTACAACCATTCCTTTGGTTGGATTATTCATGAAATTCTTAGTTTTTATATCAAGGGTTGTGTAAATTTTTTCCGCGCTATAGGCCTCTGGTGCAAGGTCTGGGCATGAAAGCGATGCGCAATTGAGGGCAAAGTGAATGCGTGGTTCGTTTAATGTGCGAAGAATGGAGTGTTCAATATCATTAAGAGTGTAAGACTTCGGGCCAATTTGCCATTTGAAGTTATCCCAAGGGTTGCCAAAGAGGCCACCAAGGTTGCGAATAGACTGAGACTCTTTTTTTTGAATAACCAGATCAATAGTAAGTAGGTTGTAAGTGTTAATCCAAAAAGCAATGGTCTCTTCAACGCTTTTGAGAGCAAGAGGGTCTGCTTTTTTAATCTGGATCATTGCGCTTTTGTGTCGGCTATCTTTTGCCCATGCATCATAATCAACAAGATTTACAGAAATACCTTCTTTTTCTCCTGGGGAAACATATGCGCCAAGGAGCTCATTATAGAGCTTGAATGTATGATCTATGGAAGACGCCTCTGCTGTAAAAGATGCGAAAAAAGAAAGGCATATGATGAAAAAACGAACCATAACGCTTATCTAAAACCTATGTTTTATTATTTGCAGGTATAGCTTAACCAAATAAGCGATACATGGCACGACTTATACCGCGAACGCTACTTTTTTTCAACAGTGGACTTGCGTGTTTTGAAAGGATTCGGCCAAAAATTTCTCCGCGCGTTGGGTAAGGCCATGTAATTCCTGATAAACTTCCGAGAGGTTTTTTGTGGTGAATCAGGTAAGAAAAAAGCGGTAAAAGCTCCCCTGCATGGCTGCCAACAATGGTAGCACCTAAAATACGGGACTTTTTATCCAGCATAACTTTGCAAAAGCCAGTGGTATCAGCCTCTGTAATTGCGCGGTCCATTTCAGAAAAATCAACGCGTATGGTTTTTGCGTATGATGCCTTTTCTTGAGCTTTCTCTTCAATTAAGCCAACTTGCGCAAGTTCGGGAGAGGTGTAAGTTACCCATGGCATCGCTTTTAGGTCTTCTTTTGCTGTTATAGCTCCAAAAAGCACACGCTTAATAAACAAGGATGCGTCTTGCGCGGCCATGTGGGTAAAGGCATGTTTTCCAGTAATATCACCTACGGCATAGATATGCTTTTGGGATGTTTGCCCGTTTTGTCTTGTTTTAATGCCGTGTGGCGTAAATTCTATGCCAGCGCTTTCAAGGCCGAGGCCGTGTACGGTTGGTGCGCGTCCTGCAGCAATAAGTAGGTGGCTGCCTGTAAAGCTTCCGGCGTTTGTGTTAACTGTGATTGCTGCTTTAGCATGACGGCTTACCATTGAAACATTAGTGCCTGTATGAATAGATACACCTTTATCTTCCAGGCTTTTTTTGACAACAGTTCTAGCAGCAGCATCGTCGCGTGCTAAAATATCAGAAGCGCCTTGTATAAGCGTTACTTTGCTACCAAGCCCTATGAAAGCATCTGCCATTTCGCAGCCAATAGGGCCGCCGCCAATAATAATAAGATGTTGGGGCTGAGATTTAACTTGAAAAAGTGTCTCATTGGTGAGGTATGGCACATCTTTAAGGCCTTGGATTGGAGGTATCGCAGCGGTTGAGCCTGTGGCAATTACAAAGCGCCTAGCAGTATATGTTTCATCGCCGGCTTTAAGCGTTTTGTTATCTAGAAAAACAGCTTCTTTTTGAATAACTGTGACGCCAAGACCCTCAAAGCGCTCTACGCTATCATGGGGAGCAATAGTCTCAATACTTTTACGTACCTGCTGCATCGCATCTTTAAATGTCAGGCCTTTTTGAGCGCTAGAAAGAAGGGCTTTGCTGGGCACGCAGCCGCTATTAAGGCAATCGCCGCCCATTTCGCCTTTTTCAAAAAGCACAACGCTATAACCAAGCTGAGCTGCAACTGATGCGGTTACAAGCCCTGCAGCGCCACCGCCAATAATGGCAAGATCAAATTTATGCATGGGTTTTCTTTCTTTTTTTAAGTAGAGGGGGAATGAGAGCAAGGGCGCCTAAAAGTCCAAAGGCAATGAGCATTTTTACAGATATAATATCTCCTGGTGTGTTTAGTGTACTAAGGGTGGACCCAATGTAGCAGTAGATGGTTGTACCAGGTATAATACCAATAAATGTACTGGTAAAAAATGTGCGTAGAGAAATATTAAAAAGGCTGGGTAAAATATTCACCGCAAAAAACGGGAATATAGGGACAAACCTTAAAAAGAGAAGGTACTCAAAAGCATTATCTTCCATGCTGGCTTTAAATTTGGGTGCGTATTTACCTACTTTTTTCTGTAGGGGTTCGCCCAGTGTTGTTTTAGCTGCAATAAAAAGAATTGTAGCGCCAATTGTAGCGCCAATAACAACTGAGATACTTGCAGCAATAGTGCCCATAAAGAATCCGCCAGCAAGTGTAAGGGCCGCGCCTGTAGGTAGTGCAAAAGCTGTGCTAAGCACATAGGCTAATGTAAAGAGAAGAATAAAAGCGATGGTTTGTGTGTTGTATAGCTCAAAAATTTGCCCTTTATAGCGGCCTAGGCTTTCAAGGCTTAGGTATTCAGGGGCATAAACAGATCCGAGAATAAAGATGGAGACCATAAAGAATCCAAGGATGATTTTAAGGTAAGGTTGCATGGCTATGTTTGCTTTCTTTTGCATTTCACATTCTATTAATACGAAGCGCATATACATTTTGTTACAAAAAAAAAGCATTAGCGAGAAAAAAGAGTTGACAACATGGGGGTAAATTACGTAAAAGGGCAACTGATTTTGATTTTCCCGCAGGGTGTGGGGAGACAGTAAGATAAAGTTTAAACAAGGGGACTAACCATGAAACGTACGTATCAGCCAAGCCGTATCAAACGCGCTCGCCGTCATGGTTTCCGTGCACGTAAATCATCTGTTGGGGGTCGTCGTATCCTTAACGCTCGTCGTGCTCGCGGACGTAAATCTCTTTCTGCTTAATATATTTTAAGCAAATGATTCGCAAAGGCGGCCAAGTGCCGCTTTTGTTGTGCCTTAATACTTAAGGAATATTATGAAGTCAAATTGTCCTCACCAATTTTCTGTTATGAAAAAGCGCAAAGCATTTGTACGAATGTCCCATGCGGCAGATAAAGTGGTGACAAAAAGTTTTGTTATGCAGTACGCCCCAAGAGAAGATGCAGAAATTTGTGTCGGCTATACAGCAAGTAAAAAAGTTGGCGGCGCTGTACAGCGCGGTCGCGCGAAGAGACGTCTGCGTGCTCTCGTCGATCAACATATTCGTCTCAATGCTGACTCAAGCTTTCCTCATGGGTATGATTTGGTGTTTATTGCGCGTTATTCTGTCGTTCGACGAGAGTTCTCAAAAATCGGGAAAGATTTTGAAATGGCTATTTCTGGATTGAAGGGATAAAGTTTGAGATATATTTTTCTTTGCATTATTTGGATCTACCAAACGATAGGATCCCCCATTTTTCACCAGTTTGGCGGCCGTTGCAGGTTCCATCCTTCATGCTCTCATTATGGTAAAGAGGCAATAAATCGTCATGGAGCAGTAAAAGGGGGTTGGCTAACGCTTAAAAGGTTTATAAGATGTGGACCATTCTCGGCAGGAGGATATGACCCCGTGCCAGAACATTGTAATTGTTTTTGTCGTAAAGATACGTCAGCTAAAATGTAAGAAAGATAGGATATATAATGAGTTTTTTCCTTCCACCAGAAAATAATGAAACAGGCGATAAGAGAAATCTAATTGTTGCCGTTATTATGAGCGTGATGGTTCTTTTAGCGTATGAGGCGTATGTTTCATGGACAGGCGTTAAGCACGGCGTTGTGAGCACGGCGCAAGTTGAAGCGAGTGTTGAGGTTCATGCAGATTCAGCTGAAGGCTTGCCTTCTGCTCCTGCAATGACACAGCAAAAACCAGCGCAGATTGTAAGTGCTGCATCTGATGAAAATATTCAAACAACGCGCCGCGTACCGATTCACTCTAATGTGATGGAAGGTTCTATTGCTTTAACAGGTGGGCGCGTAGATGTACTCTCTTTCCCTCAGTACAGTGAAACTGCAGACGGGGAGGGCGTTGTTAGTCTCTTTAGTAATGATAAAGGTAAAAGTCACTTCTTTGATGCGGGCTGGGTTTCTGAAAGCATTCAGGCGCCAGACGGTAATGCAAAGTGGCTCGCTTCTGGTGGGGGGCTCTCACCTGAAACGCCACTGACTCTGACATGGAGTAACAATACTGGGCAAGTTTTCCACCGTACATATACGATGGATGCATCCCGCTATGTTCTTACAATACAGGATAAGGTTGTGAACGAAGGGCCAAGTGCTGTTGCGCTTTCTCATTATGCACAGCTTCATAAAACTGGCGTACTTGGCGGCGGTGGCGGTATGAAATACAATCCAGAGCGCAGTACGTTTTTTAACCACATGGGGCCTGTATCCGTTGTTGATGGTATTCGTGCTGAGCCTGAGTATAAGGATGTGCTTGAGCAAAACTCTACAGTTGATGGTCAAAACGGTTGGATTGGTATGACAGGGCGCTACTTTATGGCAGCTCTTGTGCCAAGCCAGGGTGAGGAGCAATCTTTCACATTTAAGCATACAAAACGCGGCGATGATTTCTTTACGGCGCTTGTTCAGGCTGAACCTAAGCTTCTTACAAGCGGTGCAAGCCTTGAGCGCTCACTGCGTCTTTACGTGGGGCCGCGTCAGATTTCAGAACTTAAAAAGGAAAACATCAGTCTTGATTCAGCTGTGAACTACGGCTGGTTTGATTTTATTGCACGTCCACTTTACTCAATGATTATGTGGTTCCAATCTCATGTTGGAAACATGGGGGCAGCAATTATCCTTTCGACGATCGTTCTTAAAATTTTACTTCTACCTCTTGCAAACAAGAGTTACCGCTCTATGGCAAAAATGAAGCTTATTCAGCCAGAAATGGAAAAGATGAAAGAGCGCTATAGTGATAACCGTGAGCAAATGGGTATGGCTATGATGGAACTTTATAAAAAACATAAAGTGAATCCTATGTCGGGCTGTTGGCCGATGCTTGTGCAGATCCCAATTTTCTTTGCATTCTATAAGACCATTCTGATCTCGTTTGAGTTTCGTCATGCTGTATTTATTGAGGGGTGGGTGAATGACCTTTCAGCGCAGGATCCTTTCTTTATTCTGCCAGTTTTGATGGGGCTAAGCATGTACGTTCAGCAAAAGCTGAGCCCTGCTATGGGTGACCCTACTCAGCAGAAAGTGATGCGTATGTTGCCGATTATCTTTACGGTGATGTTCTTGTTCTTCCCAGCAGCGCTTGTGCTGTACTGGCTTGTGAACAACGTACTATCTATTCTTCAGCAGTACATATTGATGCGTAGCATGGAAAAAGCGAGCTAAATTTTACTCAGAGCTTACTGCAAATTTTCGTTAAATCTGAGCGAATTTAGAAAAGCTATTTTTATAAGGAAAAGAGAATATGTCTAAAGTGCTAAAAGAAGAGTTCCGCCATATTGAAAACTGGGTTTTTGATATGGACGGAACGCTTTATCCGCCAGATAACGGCCTGGAGGATGCACTTTGGGAGTCTTGGTACGACTTTTTCAAAAAGCGCTGCGGATATTCCCGCGAAGAAGTTGATGCGAAATCTGCTATCTTTGAGAAGGCTTATGAGGGTAACCTTTTCTACGGCTGGATGATTGAAGAAAACGTATCCTTTGAAGAAATTATTCATGTGTTTGATTCTGTAGATCATAGCTTTGTTGAGCGGTGTGAGCGCACAAAGGCAGGCGTAGAAGCCTTGCCGGGTCGAAAATTCATTTTTACCAATGCTCACTTCAATCGTATTGATATTGTTTTGGAGCGCCTCGGCCTGCTTGGCCACTTTGATGGCCTGTTTTATGTACGAAAAATGGATGACGTTGTTAAGCCAAACCCTTTGGTCTATGATCGCTTTTGTGCCATTCATGGTGTGAACCCCAAAACGAGTATCTTTTTTGAGGATAGCGTAAGGAATCTTAAGCCGGCTCATGAGATGGGCATGAAAACAGTTCTTCTGCATAAGCTTACTGATAAAAACCCTGAATATGTAGACTACACATCTCACTCTATTGCGGACTGGTTATCTTCCGTTTGGCAGTAATGTTTTGCATAAAAAATGCATTGTTTTTTGATTGATGTTAGCGTATGCTAACCTTCGTTTGAAAAAGGATAAAAACACAGAATGAGCCTCACAAATCTTAGCCCCGGTAAGCTTAAAATTTTGCAAGCCGTAGCCACACTTTTAGAAAACCCTTCTGAAAAAGTAACAATCAGCAAAATTGCTGATGTTGTTGGGGTAACAGATGCGGCAATTTACCGCCATTACCCATCAAAAGAAGAAATTTTTAACGCGCTCTACCTCTACATGGAGTCAAACTTTCTCAGTCCGCTTACTGCTGTGCAGGAAAGTGATGAGGCGACAGCTGAGCGCATGTCTGTTGTTTTTGAAAAATTCCTAGATTTCTTTTATGGTCACCCAGGCCTTGCGCGTCTTTTCCTTGGGCATGGTTCATCTGGTTTTCCTGGAGCACCAGAAAAATTAAAACTTCTTCACGCTAAGGTGCGTGCGCAGTTAGCTCAAATTTTGCGCTTTGGTCAAGCAAAGGGAGAGCCTGCCATTCTTCAACCTGAGCAATCTGTTGAGCTTTTCTTCGGGCTTATCGCAAGTGCAGCGCTTGCGCAGGTTTATGGTTTTGCGCAGGTTGATCAAGCACAGCGCTGGCAAGCTTTTTCTCAATCAGTGTTTGGTGTGCAAAAGCAGGACGCAGCTTAAGACATGACGCGTATTCTTTTCACCCTTATAGCATGTGTAGCCTTTAGCGCATGTTCTCCTGAGAAAGAGAAAAATGCTGACCATCCTGCAATGGAGCTTTCAGGTAAGGCTTTTCCTCAGTTTAATGTAGCAAGCCTTGAATCTATGCAAACAGAAACAATTACATTTGCAAAGCCCACCGTTGTAAATGTTTGGGCAACGTGGTGCCCGCCATGCGTTAAGGAACTTCCTTCTCTTAAGGCGCTTTCTTTGCGCGATGATTTTGATGTGGTGACAATTTCAACAGATAAACATCCTGAGCTTGTGAAAGATTTTCTTTCTACAAATAACCTAAAAGAACTTGATGTAAGGCTTGACCCTATGGGGCGAAGAACGCGAGAGCACCTTAAAGCACTTGGTCTGCCTGTTAGCTACCTTGTGAGTGCTGATGGGGCAGTGAAGCGTGTTATTGTTGGGGAGCGAGACTGGAACCATGCTTCGATGATTAAAGAATTAAAAAAATCATTAAGTACAGGAGAGGCTTCATGAGTTTAGTGGATGTGCTAAATGCGGCTCTTTATGCAGCTCTTGCTATTATAGCGTTTAAGCTTGCCGTGATTATGCTTAAAAGGGGACATGATGCATTTTATGTTGCGCCAGAGCCAGAGCCTTTTGAGGACGATGAAGAGGATGAGATAGAAATGATTGAAGATGCGTTTCAAGGTGAAAAGGTGCAATGCCCTTATTGCGGCCTTAAAGTAATTGATATGCCTGAGGTCGATAAAGACGCAAATTGCAACCTTTGCAAAAAAAATGTAATGACGGACTTATAGAAAAGGAAGATGAAGATGACAGGGAAAACACTTAGCTTTCAGGATATGATTTTGACGCTTGATACATATTGGGCGGATAAGGGGTGTGTTCTTCAACCTCCGTACGATATGAATGTTGGGGCAGGGACATTCCACCCTGCAACTGTTTTGCGCGCGCTAGGCCCTGAGCCTTGGAATGCGGCTTATGTTCAGCCTTCACGCCGACCAACAGATGGCCGATATGGTGAAAATCCAAACCGCCTTCAGCACTACTATCAGTATCAAGTAGCGATGAAGCCCGCCCCTAAAAATATTCGCCAGCTATACCTTGGCTCGCTTGAAAAGCTTGGTATTACTTCTGATGATCATGACTTACGTTTTGTAGAGGATAATTGGGAATCTCCAACACTCGGTGCTTGGGGCCTTGGTTGGGAAGTGTGGTGCGACGGTATGGAAGTCTCTCAGTTTACATACTTCCAGCAAGTGGGGGGCTTTGAAGTGAAGCCTGTTCTTGGTGAAATTACTTACGGTGTTGAGCGTCTTGCGATGTACATTCAGGATGTTGAAAGTGTTTATGACCTGAAGTTTAATAACGATGGCGTAACTTACGGCGATATTTACCATGATAACGAAGTGCAGTTTAGTGACTACAACTTTAACCATGCAGATACATCTATGCTGTTTCAACATTTTAAGGACATGGAAGTTGAGTGCCAGAAGTTAGTTGCAAAGAACTTGCCGCTTCCTGCGTATGACCATGCCATTCAGGCGTCTCACATTTTTAACGTGCTTGATGCACGCGGCGTCATTAGTGCAACGGAACGTGCAGGTTACATTCTGCGCGTGCGCGATATGTCTAAGGCATGCTGTGAAGGGTATTTGAAGCGCCGAGAAGAACTCGGCTTCCCTCTGCTTAAAAATCAATCTCAAAGTAAGGTGGCGTAACAATGGCAACTGTACTTATTGAACTTCTTGTAGAAGATATGCCTTCTCGTGTGCAAACAGGCGCGAAAGAGCAATTTGCAAAATCTCTGGGCGCTTTTTTTGACGGTCTAGACCTTAAAGATATTCGCATTGAGTCTTATGTGACTTGCGCACGCCTTGCTGTAATGGCTTACGGCGTGCCAGAGCGCACAAAAGCGGCAGAAGAAGAGCGCCGGGGTCCGCGCGCCGAAGCTGCATTTGACGCGGATGGTAACCCAACCAAAGCGCTCGCAGGTTTTCTGCGTGGCTGCGGAGAGAACGTAACAGCTGCTGATGTAGAAAAACGTGAAACTGAAAAAGGCACGTTTGTATTTTATACCATGAAAAAACCTGCACAATCTGTGAAAGAGCTGCTGACTTGTGAAATTACTCATATAATTGACGGGTTTTCTTGGCCTAAATCTATGCGTTGGAGCGATACACCTAAAGCGTTTATACGTCCTGTAGAAGCGATTACTGCTCTTTGGGATGCGAGTGTAATGGACATGGAGTGGAATGGTATCTCCTCTGGCCGCAAAACACGCGGGCATATGTTCCTTTCACCAAACATGTTAAAGCTCAGCCATGCAGAAGAGTATGTATCTTCTATTCATAATGCGCATGTCATTCTTGAGCAAGAAGATCGTTTGAATGAAATTAAAAGCCAAGTCAGCGCAATTAGTCAAAATGGTGCTAAAATGGAAACAGGCCTTTTGAACGAAGTTTCTGGCCTTGTTGAAGCCCCAACAGCGGTGCTAGGGGAGTTTAATGAATTGTACCTAGATTTGCCAAATGAACTACTGGAAATCACAATGGCTGAGCACCAGCGTTACTTCCCGATTTATGATGAATCAGGCAAAACACTTTTGCCTAAATTTGTCGGTGTATCTAACGTGCCAGACCGTACAGGTAACGTGAAAACAGGTTACGAGAAGGTTTTAACCGCACGTTTTAACGATGCTAAATTTTACTGGGACATGGACGTGAAAACACCTCTTGTTGAGCAGTCTAAAAAGCTGGAAGCAATGACATTCCATAAGGATCTTGGTCAGTTAAGTGATAAAATTTCCCGTATGAAAAAGATTTCCAAGTCTCTTGGTCAGCGTCTTGTGGGCGTAGATACTGCGCTGCTTGAGCGTGCGATCTGCCTTGCAAAGTGTGATCTTGTGACAGGGACTGTGTTTGAATTTCCTGAACTTCAAGGTCTTGTTGGTGCTGAAATTGCGCAGCGCCAAGGTGAGAACGAAGATGTGGTAGAGGCGATTGCAAGCCAGTACCTTTACGATGATTTTGCTTCTGTTAGTTCTGTTGCACAAGGGGTTATCCTTGCTGACCGTCTTGATACATTGGTTGGTTTCTATGCTGCAGGCCTTAAGCCAACAGGATCTGGAGATCCGTTTGCTTTGCGTCGTGCAGCTTTGAGTATCATCCGTGTATTGCGAGAGCATCAGCTCCGTATCCCATTGAAGAGTATTTTTGAACATGTGTATGATTTGCACAGTGCGCCAAAAGTCTCTAAAGAAGATACTGTCAAAGAGCTTTTGAGCTTCTTTATGAACCGCCTTCAAGTTCTTTTAAAATCAGAAAATATTTCTGCGGACTGTGTAGATGCTGTATTTGGCCTAAATATTGATGATATTGTAGATGTAGCAGAACGCGCAACGGCGCTGCAAAGCTTCCTTAAGGGGGAAGATGGCGCAGCATTGCATGGTGCTTACAAGCGTGCAGCCAATATTTTAGGTGATATTAATCTGCCAAAGGATTCTGTAAAGGCAGAGCTTTTGCAGGAAGCTGCTGAGCGTAACCTGTTTGCAAAGATTGAATCTGTTGGCGGAAATGTAAATAATCAGCTAAAGGATGAAAGCTATAAAGAAGCGATGAAATCACTGAGTGAGCTTCGCGGTCCGATTGATCAGTTCTTTAGTGACGTCATGGTGATGGTGGATGATGAAGCTGTGAAGCAAAATCGCTTACTTTTACTTTCATCTATGACCAGCCTTCTTGGGCGTGTAGCAGATTTCAAAAGAGTATCTGGATAATCATCCGATATAAAAAGCCCTGCAAATGTAGGGCTTTTTATATAAAAGTTGTTTGGGGGAAGCGTTAAACATAAAGTTTTTCTCCCCCATTAATTGGGCTTACTGGGTACTTTTAAAAAGCCTCTCATAAGAGAAACGTCCTCCCCAAAAGATGACTTGTTGTAATAGTAAACTTTGAAAGTTTAAGAACTTTTTTCTTTGCGTGCCCACTTGGGTATAAACGCTTCAATAGGGTGCGTGCTTACAAAGAGGCCCGACCCATCTTTTATGGACTGTTCTTTAATGAGGGCAATGCCTTCTTGGCCAAGGGTTGTGAAAACCTCGCCAATAATGCGGTCTGATTCGTTTACAATATTTCTGTTGCTCGGAATCAGTTGGCTTGATCGTACATAGAAAAGCTTCTTTTTAGGCTGGGTACGATATTTAGTACGTGCGGTAATTTCTTGCCCCACGTAGCATCCTTTTTCAAAGTCTATGCCATTTAGGTGCTCTAGGAGCATTTCGTTTGCGAGGGTGCTTTCAGTGCCGTCAAAAGGAAAATCCGGAATACATTTATGGATACGCTGCTTTGTGTAAGCTTTCTCTTCTTGGTAACCAGCAGTACTCTTATCTGTTTTTAAATAAAGACGTGTGCCCATTTTTTTGAGACGCGGATCTTGCAGGCCTTCTGTGCCTGTCAGGTCTGAAAGAATAATGTAATCCTCGGTCAGGTCATGAAACTCAACATGTTCAGAAACCTTAAAGCCATGTAAAGCTGTTGCAAGCTTCATCAAAATAGAGACGTTCACATCAAGCAAAATACCTTCTTCTGTTTTAAAGAAGAAAAAGTCAGCAATAATGCGTCCTTTAGGGGTTAGATGGGCGCCGTAACGAAGCTCATCTTTTTGTAAGTTTTCTACGCTTTGAGTAATAAGGCCTTGAAGAAAAGACTCGGCATCCTCCCCTTTAATAAGAAGTATACCCCGAGAAATGAGGTGAATATATTCTGTGTCTGGTCGATTCTGTTTGTCCATGATTTATCCTCTATTTTATGTTAGAACTGTGAGTATGTCTAGAGACGACGAAGGATTGTAAGAATTTATGCGCATTTTATTTGTAACGCTAAGTAATATTGGTGATGTGGTGATGTCGACAGCAATCATGACAAGGCTTCTTGAGCAGCACCCAGATGCGGTGTTTGATATTGTTTGCGGTAAACCATCTGTAGGGCTGTTTGATGATTTTCCAAATAAGGGAGATGTAATCCCTCTTGTAAAAATGAAGCACCATATGCATTACGGAGCGCTTGCCTGGAAACTTAAAAAACGTAAATATGACCTTGTTATTGACCTGCGCGGCTCTCTTATTAGCGCAATGGTGCGTACAAAAAAACGTATGGTATTTCGTAAAAGCAAGGGCCATAGCGTAGAGCAATTTGCAAAGATGATTCCAAGCGATGCAGCGCCCTTGCCAAAGCTTTGGCTTGATCCTAAAGCGCCTGTTCCTTTTGAGAGGGAAAACAGCGCATTTTATATCACGCTTGCGCCAACAGCTAACTGGATGGGAAAGCAATGGCCGCAAAAATATTGGGCCGAGTTTGTGTCTAAAACACTTTCTGATGTGGCCTACAAAAACGCAAAATTTATAATACTTGGTGCGCCTCATGAAAGAGAGAGTATTGAGGATTTTATCGCGTCTATTCCTGAACATAGCTGCATTGACCTTGTTGGAAAAACCAACTTAAAAGGCGCGATAACAGCTATTGCAAACTCTCACATGTTTGTAGGTAATGATAGCGGGCTTGGTCATATTGCCTCTGCTGTGGGTACGCCTGTGGTAAGCCTTTTTGGACCGACAAAAGATGATGTTTATGCACCTTATGGAGATCATGTAGAAGTTATTCTTGCGCCAGAACGTTCCGCAGTGGAATTAAATTTAGAGCCTAAATCAATTTCAAGAATCATGACTGATATTCAGCCTAAGATGGTGTATGATGCTTTACGTAATTTGCAGAAACGTTTAAAAATGATGCAGGAAAAAAAGAAAGATAAAACTTATGCATAAAGATGAAGTAAACACATTGTGGCGTATTTCAGCCATTTGTATGGGCGTCGCGCTTCCAGCAATGCTTCTTGGTAAAGCACTGACATCTATCCTGCTAATTCTTGCGCTTATTTTTGGCATGATGGCAACGAAAGATACAAGTATTCGTAGTAGTGTATCTATGTTCATGTCTTCAACACTTTCAAAAGTTTTATTTGCGCTTCTTGGTGCATTTACGCTGTCTTCTCTCTTTTCAATTGATCCTAACTACAGCCTAGAACACACAGGGCAAATTGCCATGGTTGCGGTAGGGTCTTTCTTCTTATTTGTTGTACTAAGGGAAATGCCATCTCGTTATACCAGTATGATTATGCGTACCCTTGTGATGAGTACGCTTGTTGTGATGGTTCTTTGTGTACTTGATGCGACTCTTCATGATGAACGTCTCTCTTCTGCGCTACATGGTAAGGATTTCTGGCGCCCTCATCGTCTTAACTTTATGAGCCCAATTCTTGCGATTCTATTGCCATTTATGTGGGCATGGATGCTTAAAATGTATCGCGAAAGCGAAGTGACTGCGCGTTACCTTTCAATTCCTTTAGTGCTCCTTGGTGCAATTTCTGTCTTTCTGACTGGGGGCCGCGCGGGATGGCTTGCATTTGCGCTTGCTGGTGCTGTGTTCCTTGGGTTTGCATCTCGTTACCATGGCATTGTACTGCATAAGCGCCATTGGGGGCTTGGTATTATAACAGCTGCTCTTGGTCTTGTTGGTTATGGTTACAGTCGTGGCTTCCATATTTTGGTAGAGCGTCTAACATTCTGGAACGAGCCGTTTGGTATGGGATCAGGGCGCGATCAGATTTGGAAATTTGCCGTAGACCATATGGGCATGAACCCTGTAACAGGTATTGGTGTTAACGCATTTAGAAAACTTCCACTACCTGCGGAAGGCATTGCCTCTAATGCACACCCACATAACTTTTTAATTCAGCTTTTCCTTGAAACTGGGGCGCTTGGTCTTATTGCAGGGCTTGTGCTTTGGGCGCTTGTGTTTAAGCAATTCTGGCATAGCGCTAAGGCTGACCTGTACGCACTTGCTGGCCTTAGCTCCTTTATGGCTTTCTCACTTGCGGCGCTGTTTAGTGCGTCTATCTTTAATGCAACGTGGCTTGTGTTTGCTATTGTGCCGGCTTTACTGGCTTACCGTATGGGGTGGAGAACTGGACGCACATTACCAAAGAAGAAAAAAGCATAAATGATCGTTTTTATTTCTGGATTAATCGTTGCTCACAATGAAGAGCAAAAGATTGAGGACGCGCTAAAGTCTCTTGATTTTTGTGATGAAATTGTAGTGCTTTTAGATAATTGCACGGATGGTACTGAGATCATTTGTAAGCGCTATACAAAAAATATCCTTAAAGGCAGCTGGCCGATTGAGGGTGAGCGGCGTGCTGTTGGTATTGATGCCTGCAAAGGCAAATGGATTGTTGAACTTGATGCAGATGAACGGGTAACCGAGCCTCTTAAAAGAGAGCTTATGCATACTCTTAAAGATGCGCCTGAAGGCTATTTCCAAACACCAATTGATAACTTTGTGGGCGGACGCCTTATAAAGTATGGCTGGGCTGGATCTTTCGGTACAACGCGTACTAAAAAAGTATTTAGTAAAGGCTCTAAGGTTTGGGGCATGGATCGTGTCCACCCTAAACTAGAGCTAAGCGGTGAGGCCATGGAACTCTTTAATCCGATTACCCATCTTGTGGATGATAATATTGACGATATGGTTGACCGCTTGCAGCGCTACAGTACGGCTATGGCAAAGGACATGCGTGACCGTAATGAGCCTGCACCGCACCCTCTTAAAACGTTGAGAAAAATGCTCACACGCTTTTATAAAAGTTACCTTTCTCGCAAGGGGTTTAAGGAAGGTCGTATGGGATTTTTCCTTGCTGTTATTACAGCAATGATGCCGCTGATGATTCATGTTAAACGAGCATACGAATATACAGATGACGCAGTCTCAAAATCCTAAAAAATCCTGCTTGCAGATTATAGGCGCGAAAGGTTCTGGCGGAGCCGAGGCCTTTTATGTGCGCTTTGTAAAAGCGCTCTCTCAGCATATGGATGTACACTGCGTTGTGCGCGAAAAAAGTTGGGTATCTAAGCAGCTTAAAAAATCTGATGTGACAGTTTATGAACTGCCATTTGGCAATCTTTTTGACTTTAAAACTAAATTCAAAATCAAAAACTTACATAGGAAACTTAAACCTTTCTTTGCGCAGGTTTGGATGAGCCGCGCAGGGCAAAAATTGCCGCGTCTGCCTGTGCCTGCGGTAGGCCGAATGGGCGGATATTATAATCTTAAGTATTATAAAAATTGCGATCATCTCATTGGAAACACTGAGGACATTTGCACATATATAAAGCAAGCAGGCTGTCCAGAAGAACATGTGCATTATTTGTCTAACTTTCCTGTGATGCCAGCGGAGGGGTGGCAAGGTAAGAGAGATGATATTCGTGCATCATTAAAGCTCCACAAAAATGAAAAAATAATTTTTTGTGCAGGTCGTTTACATGAGGTCAAAGCTTTCGACATTGCCATTAAGGCGCTGCCTAAACTATCTGAAAATACACATATGATTTTGGTAGGATCTGGCGGACTTGAAGATAAGCTAAAAGCTCTAGCAGAAGAACAGGGCGTTAAAAGCCGCGTACATTTTATGGGCTGGCAAGATGATATTACGCCTTTTGTGGCCGCAAGCGATGTATGGCTTGCGCCATCGCGTTATGAACCGCTTGGCAATATTGTGCTTGAAGCATGGGCCCATGAAAAACCGCTTGTGGCTGCGCGCTCTAAAGGCCCAGAAAGCCTAATAGAGCACGAAAAAACAGGGCTTCTGTTTGATATTGATGATGTGGACAGCTGTGCAAGTCTGCTACAGCGTGCTTTTGATAATGAAAAAGCATCTGCTGCCATGGCCAAAGAAGGTTTGGATTACTTAAATAACAACTTTGGTGAAGATGTAATTATGAAAAAATATTTGGAGTTCTACGAGAACATATGTGCGGCATAGCAGGATACCTTTTTAAAGATGGCGCAAGGCTATCTGATAATCACTGGGCTGGCTTAACAGAGGGCGCAGTTCGTGCTATGCAGCACCGCGGTCCTAACGGAAATGGTGTGCATAAAGAAGAAGGCGCACTACTTGTTCATACAAGACTTTCTATTTTAGATGTAGAGCATGGAGATCAACCTCTCCATAGCCATTGCGGGCGTTACGTGCTGATTGGAAACGGCGAAATTTATAATTACAAAGAGCTTCAAAATGAGCTTTCTCAAAAAGGTATAGCTTGTAAAACAGGATCTGATTGCGAACCTGTGGTTCACCTTTTCGCGGAGCTTGGCGCAGGCATCTTCCATAAACTTCGCGGCATGTATGCTCTGGCGATTTATGACAAAGCAGAAAAAACGCTGACCCTTGCGCGTGATCCATTTGGTATTAAACCGCTTTATATTGCAGAAACAGGTCTTGGGGTTGGCTTTGCTTCAGAGCCAAATGTATTTCTTGCTTCTGGCTGGGTAAAGCGTCAATTGAACGAAAGCAAACTGCCTGAAGCTCTTGTGCAAAACTGGACGGGCGGCACGGAAACACTTTTTAAAGGTATTAAGCGTCTTGCACCTGGCGAGGTTTTAAGGCTGCAAGATGGGAAAGTTGTGGAAAGCTTTATTATAGCTTCTCTTGGTAATGAAAATTATGACGCGACTCTTGATGAAGCCCTTGATGCATTTGATGCTAAATTTATGGATAGCGTAGAAAAACATATGCAATCAGATGTGCCATTTGGGGTCTACCTTTCTGGTGGGGTAGATTCTTCAGCTGTGACCACAGCTATGGCAGAACATGAAAAGCAAGTGAGTAGTTTTTCTATTGGTTTTGAAAGTGAGGATGTGCCTGATGAAACAGGCCTTGCAGAAGAAGTGGCTGGCGCACTTGGTGCCAACCACCAAAACATAAGCTTTTCAGAAGAAGATTTTTGGAAATATCTGCCTGTGATGGTAGAACGTATGGATGATTGGTGTGCTGATTATGCGATCCTTCCCGTGCTTAAGCTTTCTGAATTTGCCTCTCAGCATGTAACAGTTGTGCTTAGCGGCGAGGGTGGCGATGAGTTTTTTGCAGGCTATAGCCGCTACAGAAAACCTGTTTGGAAAACACTTTTCAAAAAAGAGAAGAATGACAGTCAGAGATTTTCAAATTTATTTAAGCAAGATATTGAAATTCATAAAAACAACCCTCCTGTTGAACTTGATAAGCTGCAAAAGAAGCAGTGGCAGGATATTCAAGGATGGCTGCCGCACGACTTACTTCTTAAGCTTGATCGCTCTCTTATGGCTTACGGGCTTGAAGGGCGCGTGCCGTTTGTTGATAAGCACGTTTCAAACTTTGGTTTTTCACTTCCTTCTCATTTGAAAATGAAGGGAAAAACGGGTAAATACCTTGTAAAAATGTGGCTGTCTCACGTGGTAGCAGGATGGTTTTCTAAAGGTGGTTACCTAACTTTTAAAGAGTCTCTCTTTGCTAAAAAGCGCGGCTTTAGTGTGCCAATAGCAAGCTGGCTTTCAAATAGAGCAGAAGATCTTTTAGCATGTTTTGAGTCCTCTACATGGCTTGATGATTCAATTGAACGCGCGGAGCTGCAAAAGTGGCTCAAGGCAGGCAAGCTCAATCAAAAGCAGGCACTTGTTGTGTTTCGTTTGCTTTCGCTCTGTTTATGGTATGATGTGCATATTGCAGGGACAGGTTACCCAGAAATTTTAAAGAAAAAGGGCTAGAAATATGAGCGCTGATAAAAAAGATATGAGCTTTGAAGATGGAATGAAAAACCTAGAAGGCATTCTACAGAAGTTAGAAACAGGCGATATGCCCCTTGAAGATGCTATGAAATCTTTTGAAGAAGGCATGAAGCTGCATGGTCACTGCAAAAAACTTTTGGATGAAGCTGAACTAAAGATTGAAAAAATCGTTGAAAAGGGCGGCGTGCTCACAACTGAGAAAACGGAGCTGAACGGGTAATGACTGTAGAGCTAATTCGTGAAGAGGACCTCAAACGTCTTGAAGAATACGTTACTGAAACCTCGGTTGAGGTAGAAGGCGTACTTGATAAAATTATTCCTGCGCCATCTGAGGACGAGGAAAGCCGTTTGTTTGAAGCCATGCGCTATAGTGTATTTTCTGGCGGTAAGCGCCTGCGCCCTGTACTGCTAATGGCGACCAATGATATTTTTGGTGGATCGCGCGATCATGCAGCGCGCGTAGCAGCTGCTATTGAATCTCTTCATACATACTCGCTTGTACATGATGATTTGCCTTGCATGGATGATGATGATTTGCGCCGCGGTAAACCGACTTGTCATAAGCAATTTGATGAAGTCACGGCTGTACTTGCCGGTGATGCTTTGCAAACTCTCGCGTTTGATATTATGTCTGATGAGCGCACGCACCCACAAGGGCGTATACGTGCAAACCTTGTGAGCTCTCTTGCAAAAGCCTCTGGCGCGCAGGGTATGGTAGGCGGTCAGATGATTGATATGCTTGCTGAAGATATTGATGAGCTAGATCAAGGTGCCCTTGCACGCTTGCAGCGTAAAAAAACAGGTGCACTATTTAGTGCTTGCTGCGAGTGCGGGCTTATTTTAAACGAAGATCGCGTAAAAGCCTCGGATCGCATGCATTTAATGAACTATGCCCGTAATATTGGCCTGGCTTTCCAGATGGTTGATGATATTTTGGATGAAATTGGCAATGAAGATGAAGTTGGCAAGCGCGTGCGTAAGGACGCAGAGCGTGGAAAAGCAACGTTTGCTAGCCTTCTTGGCGTAGAGGGTGCGCAAAATCAAGCCCGCATGCTCTGTGAGCAGGCAATTCAAAACCTGACCCATTACGGACCGAAGGCAGATATCCTTCGTATCCTTGCTCAATTTGTTGTGGCCCGCGGCCACTAAGGAGAAATTTATATGCGTCTCGATGTTTATCTTCATGAAAATGGTTACGCACGTAGCCGCTCTCGTGCACAGGAAATGGTCAAAAGCGGCCTTGTTAAACTGAGTGGTAAGACGGCTAAAAAGGCCTCTATTAACGTTGAACCTTATGACGTGACTGTTGAGGAGGACCATCCTTATGTGTCTCGTGCGGCGCTTAAGCTTAAAAAAGCTCTCGATACTTGGAAAATTTCTGTAGAAGGCAAGGCTGTTTTGGATATGGGCGCGTCAACTGGCGGGTTTACTCAGGTGCTTTGTGAAAACGGCGCTGAGAAGGTTTATGCTGTAGATGTGGGCACAGATCAGCTTGCGGAAGAAGTTAAAGCACTTCCTCAAGTTGTGGATATGCCGCAAATGGATGGCCGTGACCTTGCTGCGAGCATATTTGACCCTATGCCTACTTTTATGGTGTCTGACTTGAGTTTTATCTCTTGCACAAAGGTTTTGCCGTTCGCATTTGAAGAACTTCCTTCTATTGAAGAAGTGATTTGCCTTGTGAAGCCGCAGTTTGAGCTATCTCCGCAGGCTATTAGCAAGGGCGGCCTTGTAAAAAATGAAGCTTTACATGAAGAAGCCATTACCAGCGTAAAAGCTATGTTTGAAAAAGAAGGTTTTACAGTTAAAGAGCTTATGGACAGCCCTGTACTTGGCGGCGATGGTAACAAAGAATTTCTGCTCTGGGCTAAAAAATAATGATGAGTTTTGATACTCAAGCTTATTTAGAAAGCGCCAATATTTGGGTTTTATCTGACGGTAAGCCCGGCCATGAGAATCAAAGCCTTGGGGTTTGTGAAGCGCTTGGCGTGGATCCTCAAGTTATTTGGCTTGAAAAACGGCCTTTTGGAAAGCTGCTTCAATGGCTTTACCCTTCTTTATATTTCAAAAATCTCCCAAGTGCGCCTTGGCCTGATATGATTATTAGCGCAGGTTATCATACATCTGTGGCTGCAAAATGGGTCAAAATGAAAAATCCAGAAACGATACTTGTACATATGATGAAGCCTAAGGGCTATGCAGGAGCATTTACAGTTCTTGCCATTCCTGAGCATGATCGTCCCAAACTTGCTGGTAATGTTATTACAACAATGGGTGCGCCCCACCGGGTATCAGCTGAAAAGCTCCAAACTGAAAAAGAAAAGTGGCAGGGCACACTAAACCCTGATGGCAAAAAAACGGTAGCGGTGATTGTTGGCGGAAATAGCAAAAGCTTCACCTTTAATAAAATGAGCGTAAAGGCCCTTCTATCTGAGCTTGAAGAACGCTTTGGGGATAACGTACGCTATATGGTGACAATGTCCCGCAGAACTGGCGATGGGGAAAAGCAAACCCTTAAAGGTTTTTTTGAGGCGTGCGATAGCTATTTTTATGATGGTCAGGGCGAAAACCCTTACTTTGGCATGCTTGCTTGCGCGGATGCCGTTGTGGTTACAGCTGAAAGCGTGAGCATGATAAGTGAGGCCGTAGCTACATCTGCTCCTGTTTATGCATTTGATTTAAAACAGGCGATGAAAGCCTCAAAACTTAAGCGTTTTTATACAGGTTTTTTAAAGGCTGGACGCGTTTTGGACCTTTCAGAGACACACAAGGATTGTACGCTTACACCTTACTTAGAGGCTAAATCAGTAGCTGCTTTTATAAAAAGTAAGCTTATTCAGCGCCATATATAACTTTTAAAGGCTTGATATAGAGGGGCTGCATACCTATATCTTTTGCATGTCAAATGCACCTGCTACTGCAAATATTCCTAAAATCGGTCTTGAGCTTGAGGGCTGCGTAACCCATTGTGGCAAGCTTATAACAAGAAAACATATTTCTGCTGGGCTTATTGATTACGTGAGCCAAAAGGTATCACCTGATGAAATTAGCTTTGAGTTATATGATCCAAGTGCGTCTACATATAACCGTTTTGAAGTAAAATCTGAGCCATCAACAGATGTGCTGAATGGTGTTATGAGCCTGAGTGAGCGTGTAGAAGGTTTACAACACATGACAACAACTTATTATAGAGGGTATCATGCACGCCGTATGGAGCAAGGTGAGCCTCAATATTTAGATGATTTGAATCAAAGGGTCATGTTTGCCGGTTTTCCACCTGATGGAAGTTTAATATCTGGTGCTGAGAGCTATAGCTCTGGCTTGCACTTACATGTAGAGGTTCCTGAACATGAAAGACGTGAAATTGCTCAAAAATTATTGCCTTACGCCCCTGTGCTTGCAGGTTTAACTATGTCTAGCCCTTTTAGGGATTCGCAGGCGCAAGAGTATTCTGTTCGTTTAATGGAGCGTGCACATTGGGCAAGTGATATGCACAACCTTGAAGATAACCCTGTTTTTAGAACAAGCGCAGTTAAAAATTCTTATGGGTTAGAGGTTTCCAGGCCTGAAACCTTAGAGCTGATGATTTGTGATAGTACATCTGACCCACGAGCAATTGCTGCGACAGCAGCCATTTATCAGGCACTTGTTATGAAGGCGCAGCAAGGCGACATGGAAGAAGATCCACGAATGTGGCAAGGAGATGTAGCTCCTTCTATTAAGCAGCTGGGCAAGAGCGGCTATGACAAGCCCTTTAAATGGAAAGGAGGGGAGTCTGAGTTCTCCGAAATGGTTGATGATGTTCTTCATGAAATTCAGCCTCAGTTGGAGGCTTGCGGTACGGTTGAGATTGCAGATTATGCACGCCATATTGCTAAGGGACACACCTGCGCGCACAAGCAAAAAGAAACATGGCAAGAATTTATGGAAACAAAAATGCCTCCGTTTGATGAAAAGTACCGCCCAGATTTAGAGGGCGAGTATAAGGCGCTGGCTTATAGAAACACGTATGGCTATTATATGAGTGAGGCTGAAGGACATGTAGAAAAAGATATAGCGTATCGTTCGCTTTGTCTGCATAGAGAAGCACGCACCATGTTTGAGGAACATTCCCCTGATGCGTGCCCCGAATATGAAAGAAATTAACCTGCTTTTGGCTGATAACCCATAATGTTCACGCCGCTATCTACGTAGTGCACTTCACCTGTTACACCGCTCGAAAGCTCACTAACAAGGTAAACGCCACTTCTGCCAACGTCATCTTGGTCAATATTACGACGAAGAGGCGCCATTTCTTCGTAAGAACTAAGAATATCTTTAAATCCGCCAACACCGCTTGATGCCAGTGTTTTAACAGGACCAGCGCTCAGCGCATTAACACGGATACCGTTTTGCCCTAAATCTGATGCAAGGTAGCGTACGCTTGCTTCAAGAGCCGCTTTAGCAACGCCCATAACATTATAGTTTGTAATTACTTTTTCAGCCCCATAGTAAGAAAGGGTCAAAATGCTGCCGCCGTCTTTCATAAGAGGTTCAGCTGCCTTAGTGACAGCCACAAGGCTGTAGCAAGATACATCCATTGTATTTTTGAAATTCTCACGAGAGGTGTCAGCGTAGCGCCCTTTCAGCTCGCTCTTGTCGCTAAAGGCAATGGCATGAACAACAAAATCAAGCTTGCCCCAAACTTTTTCAAGGTCTGC
>JAPKEQ010000015.1 GCA_028821995.1 Alphaproteobacteria bacterium | reverse complement strand
CTTTTTGGTTCATGAGAGTGAAAAGCAGGTAAGCCACAATAATTGAAAGTGCCAGAATAACCACAGAGACAATGTTAATTTGACGTTTTTCTGATTCGTAAGACATGGGTATAATTCTTTTTCTTGTTCATACTTTAGTTTGCTCACATACTAGTAAAAACGAATTTTATTAAAAGAACAAGTACCAAAAGCAGTATTGGACAAGGGAGAGAGACAAAAATGCTACTCACAACAACGCCTTATGTAGAAGGCTATACCATTCGCCGTTATGGACCACTCGTTGCAAGTGAAGCCGTAATGGGAACAAACCTTTTTAAAGATTATTTTGCAAAAGTGCGTGATATTGTTGGTGGCCGTTCTGGGGCTTTCCAAAACGCTCTTGGTGATGCGCGTGAATCTATCCTTCATGAAGTGCAAGTGCAGGCACAAAAAGCTGAATGTAATGCTATTATTGGTATTGACCTTGATTATGGGGAAGTCTCTGGTGGAGATAAGACAATGCTTCTTGTTGCTGTGACAGGAACAGCTGTTTATATTGAGCCTGTTACTTAAGTTATGAGCTCTTATTAAAAAAAGGCCGCCACTTTGGCGGCCTTTTTTGCATGCAATTTTATCTGGGAAAATTGCGTTTTCTACCTTGTCACATGCTTTGATACACGTTAATTTATTCACCATTCAAAAGTTTCAAAAATAAAGGATAGATTATGAACATCGAATCTGATCACGATAGACAAAAGGTTAAAGAATATTTCAAGCAAGCACTTAGCGTAAACCGTAGCGTTGATGAAGCCAAAGCAGAACTTAAAGATATTTTGGACGTGCTGAACGAGCAGCATGAAATTAAGCCAAGTATCTCACGTAAAGTGCTAAAGGCGATGGAAAAGGGCAACATGCCTGAAATGCGTCACCTGAATGAGCAGTTCGAAGATCTTTACCAAGCTGTTATCCGCTAGGTTATTGCTATATTTATAAAAAGGTGCCTTAGGGGCACCTTTTTATTTGTTAACCTTCTATTGTCCTTGGGCTTCTGGTGAGCTTCTTAGATTTGAAATAACGTCCTCAATGGTAATTTCTCCACTATCAAGAAGATTACTATAAAATTCCATCCCTCCAGCATCTGCTGAACGGCCAAGCTCTTGCTGGTAAAGTTGTTCAATAGCATGGGCTGTGCCACCGCCGTTGCAAGATGTTGACCCTGAACAGCTGCTTGTTGGCTGTTCAATCTGGTGCGTTTGAGCGTAATTGTTATAGCCTTGTGTTTCTTGAACAGACATAGATCCTGTTGTTGCTTCGTTAGAGTGAGAAATTTGTGAACGAACCTGTGCTGAGGCTTGCTGAGTTGTTAAGCCACTTTGTTCTAACCTGTTAAGCTCATCCTGCCAAAATAGGGCACCTGCCTGATCCGGAGAGCGGCCAAGAACATCACTGTAAATATCACAAAGTTCAGGTGACGCTGTGCAATCATTCTGTGGTGCAGAATTTGAAGCAACTTGCGGGGATGATGGGCTTGGAGAAGGGGCTGATGCGGTTTGCGTTGGCAATGCAACACATGAGGAGCCATTAAATAGCATTCGGCTATTAGCACAGTTATGTGCATTATTTTGGTTGTTTAAAATATCTTGCGCACCAGCTCTTAATGCTATTAGTTCTGAATCCAAACTAGATAAACGACTTTCAATTAAATTTTTCCAGCTACTTAAAGCATTATGAAGAGAGGATACTTGTCTTGAAAGGCCCATGGTAGATGTTGACTGAGCTTCTGCTTGTGCAGACAGTATAAGCAGAGCAGGTGCTGCTATAAGTAAGAATGTTTTATTGAATGTCATAATGCTTTCCTAACTATATATTGGTATTTAGTAAAATCTATATTGTGCCGGTTAGCACGATTGGCCGTTCGTACAGCTTGTTGTAGGGGTATTAATATTATGCGTTTGCGCATAATCATAATAATCTTGTGTTTCCTGAGCGGACATAGAGCCTGTTGTCGCTTCATTAGACCCTGCAATATGTACGCGAACCTCAGCTGCAGCTTGGGCAGCGCTCATGCCATTTTGTTGAAGCCTATCCATTTCTCCTTGCCAGAAGTGTGCACCTGCTTGATCTGGTGCGCGTCCTAATGTGTCATTGTAAATATCACAAAGTTCAGGTGAGGCTGAACATTGGCTTTGTGTTTGAGTTGTTGCTGCTGCAGAAGCTGAAGGCGCCGCAGCTGAAGGCGCACTTGTATTTGTAATGGGGATGCAATGAGATCCATTAAATAACATGAGACTACTAGCACAGCTATGTGCACTTGCTTGATTATTTTGTATCTGTGCAGTGCCTGATCGCATATCAGAGATATCATCTTCTAACCCTGTGAGCTGATTATCTATATCATTTTTAATACTCGTCATAGAACGTTGCAGAGAGCTAACTTGCTTTGAGATGCCTTCTACTTTTGTAAGTTGTGCTTGTGAATCTAGCGTAGCTAATAGCAGCGTTGGTGTAATTGCTAATAAAACTTTTCTATTTTTTGACATAGTGTAACCCCTTAGTATATCCCTGTTTATTTTATACGAGGGTATGATAGAAAATATAAAAAAAATACTGACACTTATGATTGTATTTAATTGTTACAAATAGTACATGTGTTGTACTATTTTAATCTTGCCACAAGAAATTCTCTCATGTATATGTTGATGTACGGCTTAAAAGGCTCTATTGTGAGCAGGCTAAAAATTGATTTCTAAAGACATATAAAAAAGAAAAACACATGAGCTTAACATTTGGATTTGTAAAAGAGACAGCAAAAGGCGAGCGCCGTGTTGCGATGACACCTGAGGGTGTTTCTAAGCTTTTAAAAAGCTACCCAGACGCAAAAGCTGTCATTCAAAAAGGCGCAGGCGAGGGCGCAGATTTTTGCGACGCTCTTTATAAAAAAGCGGGCGCAATTCTTGTAGCCAGCGCAGATGATATCTATGCGACATCTGATATTGTTGTACGCGTAACGCCGCCAGCAATGGGCGTTGCAGCACAAATGAAAAAAGGCGCGCTTCTTATGGGGAACCTTGACCCATTTGGCAGTGCAAAGCTATTTTCAGCTCTTGCCAAAAATAAGGTAAATGCGCTCTCTATGGAACGTATCCCGCGCACAAGCCGCGCACAAGCCATGGATACACTATCTTCTCAAGCTTCACTGGCAGGCTACCGCGCGGTGATTGAGGCCTCTAGCCTTTATAAGGGCTACTTCCCACTTATGATGACATCTGCGGGCAGCTCTCGCCCGGCAAGCGTTATTATTTTGGGTGTTGGGGTTGCTGGTCTTCAGGCTATTGCAACGGCGCGTCGCCTTGGGGCTGCTGTACAGGCCTTTGATGTGCGCCCAGAAGTAAAAGAGCAAGTGGAAAGTCTCGGCGCAAAATTTATTGATATTGATCTTGGTGAAGATGGATCAGGTGAGGGCGGCTATGCGAAAGAGCTTAGCGCAGATGCAAAAGCAAAGCAGCAAGCAGCTCTACAGGAGATTCTTAAAAAGGCGGACGTTGTTATTACAACAGCGCTTATTCCAGGCCGTGAGGCGCCGGAACTTATTACAGCAGACACTGTAAAAGGCATGAAAGAGGGGAGTATCATTATTGATATGGCCGCTGCTGCTGGCGGTAACTGTAAATTAACTGAAGCGGATAAAATTGTAGTGCGACACGGTGTAAGCCTTGTAGGACACACAAATTATCCAAGTATGGCAGCAACAGATGCGAGTATCTTCTACACTGGAAATGTACTGAACCTTATGACGCTTCTTGTAAAAGATGGCCGTTTAATTTATGACCGTGAAGATGATATCGTTGATGCGGCACTCACTGTATTTGAAGGAAAGGTGGAGTAAGATGCTTCCATGGTATGTGTTTTCGGGCGTTGCTGTTGTCGGCATTTGTGTTTATAACATTGCGGCAAAAAGCCTAGGAGGCTTTGGCCCTGTTATGGCAACGGCAATGCTTTGTTTATTTGGCGCACTTGCGGCCGTGCTTTATTTAGGAGTACGTTTCATGCTGGGTTATACCGCAACGGCACAGTGGTCAGCAGACCCTAAGCTCTGGGGGATGTTCCTTCTTGGTGGTGCTGGCGTTTTTGTTATTAACTATGGTTACGCTGAAATGTACGCGCGCGGCGCACCCATTTCAATTGGTGCTTACACGGTGCTTATCGGTAGTCTTGCTCTTATGACAATTGTCGGCATGGTTCTATTTAAAGAACCTTTGACGTTACCAAAAATTCTTGGGCTTGGCTTTGCTGCTGCAGCACTTGTATGTTTTATGAAAGGATAGAAATATGGAACTTTCAATATTAACCGTTCTTATTATGGTGTTTGTACTGGCCTGCTTTATTGGGTACTTCGTTATTTGGAATGTAACGCCGGCGCTTCATACGCCGCTTATGGCTGTGAGTAATGCCATTAGTGGTATCGTGATTGTGGGCGCTATTCTGGTGGCAGGTACAGTGGTTTATACCGATGCTCAAGTGATGGGTATCGAGCTTTACAAAATTATTGGTTTCTTTGCAGTATTCTTTGCAAGCATTAACATTTTTGGCGGCTTTACCGTAACGCGTCGTATGCTTGCAATGTTTAAATCAAAACCTAAGACTTAATTTAAGTAAAAGATTAAAAAGACATGTTAAATAGTTATTTTGAAACAATTAAAGACACTTTAAATCTCAATGCGGATGCTTTTGCACTGCTGTATCTCGCTTGTGGCGTGCTGTTTATTCTTGGCCTAAAGGGCCTTTCACATCCACGTAGTGCGCGCCGCGGTAATGCGCTAGCTATGATGGCTATGGGGCTTGCGATTGTTACTACGCTCTTGCATCCAAGCGTAACAGATTACACATGGATTCTTGCAGGTCTTGTTGCTGGCGCCGTGGTTGGTATTCCTATTGCGCTTAAAATTAAAATGACATCTATGCCGCAACTTGTGGCAATCCTTAACAGCTTTGGCGGCCTTGCTGCAGCGCTGATTGGCATAGGAATGCACTTTGCGCTGGCTGGTGAAACAGCAGGGGATCGTACAGAGATCTTTATGGGCGCATGGATTGGCCTCATCACATTTAGTGGTTCTATTATTGCCTTTTCTAAGCTGAGCGGTTACATGAAGAGCGCAGCGATTACTTTCCCAATGCAACATATGTTTAACCTTCTTGTTGGTTTTGCAATGATAGCCACAGGTGTTTTGTACATTCAACATGGCGATGTTTACATGCTTTATGCCTTTGCAGCGATTGCCTTTACATTGGGTGTTTTGATTATTATTCCTATTGGCGGGGCAGATATGCCCGTGGTTGTGAGCCTTCTTAACAGTTACAGTGGCTGGGCCGCTGTGGCGACAGGTTTCACGCTTGAAAACACACTCCTTATTATGACAGGCTCTATTGTGGGTTCTTCTGGTGCAATTTTGACTTACGTAATGTGTAAAGCGATGAACCGTAGCTTCTTTAATGTATTGCTTGGCGGCTTTGGCGCGGACGACGATGCAGGCGCAGCTATGACAGCTACAGGCGGTACAGTAAAGCAAGCCAGTGCAGATGATGCGGCTTTCATGATGGAAAATGCAAACGGCGTGGTGATTGTGCCTGGATACGGCATGGCCGTGGCGCAAGCACAGCATGCACTGCGTGAGGTGATGGATATTCTTGAAGAGAAGAACATTAAAGCACGTTTTGCGATTCATCCTGTGGCGGGGCGTATGCCGGGCCATATGAACGTGCTGCTTGCTGAAGCAGATGTGCCATACGAAAATGTTGCTGAAATGGATAATATTAACGCAGATTTTGCGACAACAGACGTTGTACTTGTTGTTGGCGCAAACGACGTTGTAAACCCAGACGCTAAAAACGTAAAGAGCAGCCCGCTGTACGGTATGCCGATTCTTGATGCTTATAAGGCCAAAACTGTGTACGTGGTGAAGCGTAGCATGAACGCAGGTTACGCAGGCGTGGATAATGCACTCTTTACAATGGATAACACGTCTATGATCTTTGGAGATGCGAAGGAAGTAGCTGAGAGGCTGGCAGCTGCATTGAAAATGAGCTAGGTGAAAGCCTTATAGAGAGTGAGGCGAATAGCCGAGCCAAAAGGCTAAGGCCTTTTGAGCGGTTTAAAACATTTAAAAAATAGAGCGGGTGCGCTGTTTTTTCAAAACTCTTGTTTTAAGCCAAGATAGTACTTTGCGAGCTCTCAAGGTTTTGCCGCCGCGAAGCATAGGCAAAATTTGAGAGCAGGGAGCAAAGCATAAAAATAGTAACAAAAAAAGCCCCGCAACTGCGGGGCTTTTATCGTTTGTCGACCATCCAAAACCAATAGGCAAATTCAGGAAGAGGTTCTCCATTGAGGCGAGCCATTATGAGAAAATTTGGTTCATGGCCACTGAGACCATAAAACCTGCAAGCTTTAAAGTAGCCAAGCTCCCTTTGAAGAAACAGGTGCATAAAAAATCCTGTTGCAGAAATAGGCAGGAAGAGTGAAATAAGGCCTTCGCTATCAATGCTAAGAAAAACAGCGCAAAGAACAAGCGCGATTACCAGAAAAATTTCAAAATAATTCTTCATTTTTCTAATTTGAAGTCCGCGTTTAATCGCAAGTTTATGTTTGGGGATTTGATCCCACATAAGGATACCTCCCGAAAAAGAAAACAGATTTGTAAGTAAGCGGAGTGTACTTTAAATAAAGAGGGGGGGGCGAGTGTTTTGTCTGTTCTGGGTTTTCTTATTGTTCATGAAATAAAAACCGAAAGCAGGAAATAACCTATAAAACATAAAGAAACACCCCGTCACATGCGGGGTGTTTCAATGTTTCGATTAAAATGAAAGCAAGTTACTTTTTGCAAAATCGCTTACCACAAATACAGGTTTAAGGCCGTACTTATGGCAGCTGGCATAGAAACCCGTCAGGCGGCGTGCAAGCACGTGCGCCACCAAAAAACTACTTACAGCAGTGGCAGAGGTATAGACCATGCCCTGCATGCCTGTCATTTGATTGATGGCTACCAGAAGCAGCAGGATACAGGTGATGAGCAGGCTCAGTAACAGTGCACTGACATAACATGCCAGACCTTTACTGAGTTCAATTTCATCTTTGCGAGAGACGTCAGATAGTAACATCATAAGATGCCCTTTCAGAAAAAACGGTGAGAAGGTTGTGTATTTATTTCTTTTATATAAGGGTAAAAATAGGCATTTCAAGTGTTTGTGAAGACCTATAGGAATTATTATGGGGTGTGTTATACTTTGCTCTGCTTAAAAAAGGAATGGTAAATGTCTCTTAAATTGGTTTATACAACATGTGGCGCGCAGGATAACCCGCACGCCTGGGCAGAGGATTTGATTGGGCAAGGCCTTGCAGCCTGTGTGAATGTGCTACCACAGGTGGATAGTGTTTACATGTGGCAAGGCCAAATGGCAGAGGCACAAGAACGCCCTTTGATTATCAAAACAAGAGCGGATAAGATTAGCGCGTTAGAGCAAGAGATTAAGCGGTTAAGCCGCAACGAAAACCCATCATTTTTAGTGATTGATGTGACCGCAGGGGAGGAATTTGGTACATGGATGCACAAAATTTTGGGTTCATAAATGAACTTATAAATCGCGGATTTTTTCCAGGGTTAATTGCATCAGGTATACTTATTGTTTTATGCGTGCTTGTGCATTATGAAATACTTTTACTGCTAAGCAGTAAAGTAAAAAAATTAAAACTTATACCCAAACGTACACGCATTGTAGTTATGATGCTGGGTATGTTTGCAGCGCACAGCATACATGTATGGCTGTTTGGTATTTCCTATTACATTGTTGCAAACTGGAGCGGAGCAGGCACTTTCCTTACAGCTCTTGGTGAGCCTTATCATATGACCCTTATGGACGGTGTATATTACTCTATTGTTACTTATACAAGCCTTGGTTTTGGAGATATTATTCCGCAAGATGCCTCACGCTTGATTACAGGTGTAGAAACTTTACTTGGACTTCTCATGATTGCTTGGTCAGCATCTTTTACTTACCTCGAAATGGAAAAGCACTGGCGCCTTTAACATCCATAAAGTTATGCTTTTTTATCATGAAATACGCTCGTGTATACCCAATACACTTCGCTATTTCCTGCAAAAAGATAAGTAGCAAAAGCGCTTAGCAGGCAGTGCAAACATGAAATGGATAGAGCGTAGAGAGTCTTAAAAGTAGGTTGTTATTCCTGCTCTTCTTCTTCACCACTTTTTTTAATGATATGAACGTGGCCGCTTTTATCAATAGCATCAAACTCTGTAATACCAAATAGCTTTTTAGCCAGCTCTGGCGAGCAAGGTACAACGTCTCCAGAAGAAATAAAGCGTTTGAGTTTTTCTTTTGCAGAGTCAAGGCTTTGAGAGCTTGCAATGAGTTTTTCAAATACCATGCCTTGCAGTTGGTTAAAACGCTTGGTCATTACATGGCCTGCATATTCAAGAAGTTTAATGGCAATGAGAGGGTGCTCAGCCCTAATTTTAAGAAAATCATCATACTCAAGCATGAAGTATTTGGCTTGGCGGCTTACAAGAATTGTTGCATTACGCTCTTGCTGAAGCAGTAGATTACCTTCTCCAAGCAGAAGAGGAGCTTCTAGACTGGCAACTTTAAGGGCGGCAAGTTTATTTGAATATTGAACCTTGCGGTAAATTTCATAGTTACCACTAATAAGAAAATATAAATCGCGTCCAGTGTCGCCATATTCAATAAGAATAGAGCCTACAGGGGCGGTTTTAGCTTTGAAATATGGCTTTAAAATTTGGCCCTCTTCAACCGTAAGACCTGGTATTAGCTTTTCAAGCATTTTTGATTTTATATCCCATATTCAATTTACCTACCTCACGATATTATGAGTCTTTGTAAAAATGACCAAGGTATTTTTTTCTGAAAAAGAAAGCTTCGTGCCTTATCTGCAACGGGTTTGTAGGGTTTTTGAACATCTAAATGCTTGCCAAATATCAGACTTCATTGCATATTATTGGTATAAATAATACGAAAAAGGTACTCATTAAGAGATTATGACTGAAGATGTAATGACAATCCGCACTGAGCGGACGCCAAACCCTAATAGCTTGAAATACAAGCTAGGGAAACTCATTTTACCAGGCGGAAGTGCAAACTTTCCAACAGTAACTACAGCCGAACGCTCGCCACTTGCAAAGCGTTTATTTGCTGTATCTGGTGTAACGGGCATATTTATTGGTAGTGACTTCTTTACCGTAACAAAGCAGGAAGATTTTTTGTGGCCTGCTATCAACGAAGGTATAGCGCCAGCACTAGAAGAATTTTTTGAAAGTGGTGATCCTGTACTTCAAGGGGCACAAGAAGCACCAAAACTTGAAGATATTGGCGATGGTGACGCTGACCCTCAAGTGATTGAGAAAATTAAAGAGCTGATTGAAACGCAAGTACGCCCAGCTGTTGCGCAAGATGGTGGCGATATTGTTTACCGCGGTTATGATGACGGTATTGTTTACCTTGAAATGCACGGTGCATGTAGCGGTTGTCCTAGTTCTAGCGTTACGCTTAAGCAAGGGATTGAAACCATGCTGCAGCATTACTTGCCAGATGATATTAAAGAAGTACGAGCAATTTAATAAAAGCGCCTAAAAGGCGCTTTTATCTTTCCATAGTGTGTTCTTGGTCTTCCAGCCAGTCAGAAACCCTTACAGAACCATCAGGGTACTGTTCTGCAAGCGGAGTATGGTAAAAGTAAATGGTTTCTTCTGGTGGCGCGCCTTCTAAGCTTTCAAGTTTACTTGCATCAAAATCAAAGCTCCCTGAAACCTCCTGAGCCACACCCTTAAGGTTTTGAATATTTGTTTTACAGGCATAGTAAGCGCCATCTACCACTTGAGGGCCATTTTCAAGAGACGTAATAGGAGTGTGGGAGCAATTAAAACTTCCCCCAATAGTTTCTGGACATCCTTTTAGGCTCGTGAGCTGCGTTTCAGATATATCTAGCCCTTGGGTACGTACATGCTGCATATCAGGAAGCTGCACAAGCTGCTGGCCTTTTAGATCAAGAATATCTGGCACGTTTACAGTGCCGTCTTCATCTACGCTATAAGGCATTTGAAAGTAGTCTAAAAATTCTTCTGCTGTGCAAGCACCATGACGAATGTAAGAGGGAATAAGTTTAGTCTTTTTACCTGTCGTCGCTGTAATTGCTCCCGCTTCATTTAAGTTAAAAGCGCTTATGCCATCTGTTTGTATGTTATTTACTTTGATGAAGTTGCCTGTAAGGCCTGCATTATGTTCAGCGCAAAAAGCGTCCATGGCCTTACAAAAGTGCATATCGCTAATGCCGTAATCTTTATCTGCAATCAAAGCCACTTGTTTTTGGCTGTTCATAAAAGGCTTGATTATGATGCGAGACATGGGGCTATGAAGGTCTGGGTCGCTTTGGGTTGTCAGGTAAGCAATTATGCTGCCTTCTTCTACTTGAGGAGCAAGCTTATCTGCATAGCCATCCTCAGAGCGCTCATCAACGCAGCTTGTCCAGCGGCGCGCTGTGCTGGCACGGGCAATGTCGTCAGGGTTTCGGCTTAGCACAATCATACCGTCTTTTTGAAGGCCACCAGTGGCCTTAGACCAATCCTTTAGTAAATCTTCTTCACCCAGACGGTTTAGAAGTTTTCCAATTTTAATATTGTTCTTGCCGCCGTCATTTGTGGCGGTGCGCTCCTCTATGTTTATTTCATAACCGCATTTCTCAAGAACATCAGACACTTTACGAGAGGTTCTTGTCATAAATGGAGAGTCTTCTACCTCAAATTCAAAGTAAAGGCGGTCATTATCTTCACCAAATACCTTTTCAAGGTGAGGCGCGCGCGACATGGGTATATTGCGCACTTGAATGAGTGTTTGGGACGCTATATTGGCGGGAAGGTCTGTTATTTCTTGTTGAATAGCTTCAGCATCTAACTGCGCCATAGAGGCAAGAACCTGAACAGAAGGCAGTCTGCCGCGGCTTTTTAGAAAAGCATCTGCATAGGCAAGGCTATAATCCATAAGTACGTCTTTTTTATCAGGAAAGTCACAGCATGCCTCATTTACGCGGCGTTCAATTTCGTCCGCGACTTGAAAACCAAGAGCTGTTACCTCTCTGTTTTCTAAAGGTTTATGCATGTTGTACCTGTCCTTTGCCTTTGTAGTAATAATTAAGTAAGAAGTAAATGTGCCTATTTCAAGGGCAGGCATATAAAAACGGCACTTGAAAAAATGGCGGATAACTCCCATAATACAAGTTAACAACAATGCATAGAGGGATGAAGGATTTGGCTCATATGGATAAGGGCGCTATCGATAGACGTGGACTTGATGAAAATGCAGTGAATAAACTCACTGAGGCTTACCGTATGGGTTGGCTACACAATGTCTTGTCTCGTATTACACCTCTTACTATGCGTCGCCGCGATGATTACCTCAATATGGCAGACCTCTTTATTGAAACACCAGAAGATGCAAAAAAACTGCTGGACCGCTTTGATGCAGATCTAGAAATGTTCTGCTCAGTGGCAGAAATTCAAGTGACAGAGCACATGACGAGCAAAACAGTAAGTGATGAACTTAAAGCCCACGTAGAACTTTACAACGACATTGCAAAAGTACTGTACGGCAAGTTTAAAACAGACGTTGAAAAGCGTGACCCGATTCAGAGCCTTGCAATGCTACCAATTGCAACGGACAGTACCAACCCGTTTATTGCAGAGTTCATGAAGGAAAAGTTTCCGAAGAAAAGTTAAGCGGTGCCTTTAGGCAATATTTAATGGTTTTTACCAGCTTAAGTATCTCCAATACTTTGCATTTCCAAAAACAGCGCCTGAGCGCTGTTTTTTGGGTAGGGGCTTTTATTTTAAAAATGAAAGACTTGAGAGCAAGTATAAAACTTATTTGAAGTATCTGCTTGCATGCAGGGTTAGGCCAACGCCCACACTCCCAAAAGCATCACCCGTTACCACATGAGCATGCGGGAAGGGCTTAAGCAAGGATTCACGAATCATAGGAAGCTTTGTTGAACCGCCCGTAAGGAAAATGCTTGAAACTTGCTCAGCTGTTACGCCAGCATCATCTAAAGTTTCCTGAACAGTACGGTTAAGGGCCTCGCAAGAATCCATAAGGCTAGGTTTAAGGTGCTGGCTATTCGACACAGGCACATTGAGGCCTTTTTCTACAAAGTTCATATCAAGATGATGAGCGTCAGAAGCTGAAAGCGCAATTTTAGTTTCCTCAACTTTCATGGCGAGTGTATGGCCGCTTTCGTCTTCAAGCACATTAAGGTAGCGTTCAAGCTTATCTGGTTCTAGTGCGTGGTTAAGGGTATCTTCCACAAGGCGCACAGTTTTTTGGTTGTAGAGCGTATGAATTTTGGGCCAAGTGGCCAGTGTAAAGAACAGCCAAGGGGCAATTTCAATATCTTTTTCAGCGAAAGGTGCACGCATAAGGCCTTTATGCCCAAGCTCTGGCATTGCGCACATAAGGCTGAGCACTTTATCAAAGTCAGTGCCGCCAATATGAACACCGTGGTTGGATAGAATATCTTCTGCACGGTTTTCTTTGTGCTTGTTTTTAGGGGAAAGGCGAATCAGGCTAAAGTCAGAAGTACCACCCCCAAGGTCAATAATCAGAGCAAGCTCTTCTTTTTTAAGTGTATCCTCATATGTATAAGCCGCAGCGAGAGGCTCAGGCAAAAAGGTCACATTTTGAAAGCCAGTGCTTTTTACAATATCTTCAAGCATGTTCTGTGCGTTTTGATCTGCTTCTTTATCCCCATCAATAAAGAACACAGGACGTCCAATGGTGGCTGAGGTCAACTCTTGGCCGGCCTGTGCATCTACATGACTTTTAATATCGCCAATAAAGCTTGCTAGAATATCTGTAAAGGCCACTTGACGGGTACCGACACGCGTCGTCTCGCGGGCAAGGTCTGTCCCTAAAATACTTTTTAACGCGCGCATAAAGCGTCCATCATCACCGCGCGTGTAAGCTTTTACTGCCGCACGTCCAAAGCTTCTTGTGCTGTCATCATCAATAAAAATAGCACTAGGGATGGTATTTTCGCTGCCTTCTAATGCGCAAAGTTTAGCTGTTCCGCCTGTAAATAGGCCTGCTGTGGAGTTAGATGTACCGAAATCAATGCCGCAAACTGGGGTGCTCATGTGGGGTGCCTTTCTTTGGAAAGCGCACAACATAACAAAGTTTTAAACCCATGTCATGAGAAAGTTCTTGTAATATTCTTGCTGGTGTATACAGTGTGGTTGTCTATATATCTGTTTATCTTTTTGGAAAGGAAATCTCATATGTCAGAACGTGATGTCCCTGATTATGGTGAATTGGAAAAAGGGCAACATGAGGCTTATAAAAAAGCCTGTGAGGCTGTCCATGCCCGTATAGATGTTATGCGAGAGCATGCACTGAAAGAAGAAGCAAAACGCCTTGGTGAACAAGCTCCCTTAAAAGACGGTGAAGATTTCTTCTTCGAAGTACCGCATCATGCTGCCAATCGTCTTTTTGCTGAAAGGCTTAAGGCTATGGGCTTTGAGCGTTCAAATTTAATCAGGAATGATGAGTTTGACCGCTTCTACATGCCAGAAGGCACAGACCTTGATGCGGTGGCGCAGGAGTATTCGGAATATTTTAACGCTGGTGAGGCACCTGAGCCTGTTATCATTCCGCTTGGATTTTTGACGCCAGGCCGTTTTGCTGATGATTGGCCGCCTGATAATTAAGTCCTTGAAATCGAAAAAATCCCCCTGTCAGTAACGGGGGGATTTTTGTTTTTGTAGTACGTTTCATAAGCCTTTAAGATTTAAGGGAGGTTCATACAAAATGAACGAAATTTTTGGTTATATTTCATTGGGTTTGTACATGCTGGCGCTGGCATTTGAAAACCCACGTAAAACCTTCTGGTGCTCTAATATTGCTACCGCCTTTTTTATTGCGCAGTGCGTAACAATTGGTATGTTCGTAACAGCCTTTGGGCCTTTGTGTCTGATGGGCATGACGGTCTTTATTTTAAAAACCAAAAGCGCACACTGGAAAAGCTATATTAAAGCCTATGCTGTGCTGTTTGCGCTTGCAGGCGTAACAATGGCAGGGCAGGGCAGTGAGCTGTTTGCTGTAGCAGGTTCATGCTGTAGTGCTTTTTCTCGCCTTGGTAGAGATCAGTTTTATGTTTACCGCTCCTTGTCTTCTTTTGGTAATATATTTTGGTTTTTTAGCGCCTATTTAGCAGAGGTTCAATCATTCATGGTTATGAGTGCAATGCTTGTCATTATAAATGCTTTCTTTGTGGCAAGGTATACCTATAAGCATCAAACTCACCTTCAGTTTTTAAGCCAATGTAAGCAGTTTATACCTGTACGTAACAGTAAGTGATCAGCGGTATGATTTGAGACATGTTTACCAATGGTTTCCTGTAAATAACGTTGTGTTCAGTACGGAGCCTGGGGCAGTGATTGCCGCTAGCAGTTAAGTAAGATTACAAAAGGAGGGCATGTACCCTCCTTTTGCTTTTTTGTAACAGAGAGATCAACAATCTGAATAGAGAAACCTGATATGTTTACAATTGCTTGAGTTAAGTGCTGTCAGTTGCTTTAGTATTAAAACTTGTATGCAAGTACATAAAGAAACACGTTTATTTAATTATGGGGTTATTGTTATGAGGGTTTTATCTGTATTCATTATATGCTGCGCGCTTCTTGTCAGCGGAGTAAGTTATACACAAATCAGTAGATCTTCAGAAGGAATGGCAAGGCAGCTTGTATCTGTAAGAAATATGATTGATAACTTTGCTGCGGCCATTCGTGCAAGAGTCACTGTTATTGAAACCGAAATGGATGCAGTTGAAGGTAGAATGGATGCTGCTGATACAAGAATGGATGGTTTTGACACAAGAGTAGATACAGTTGAGACAAATCTGACAGGGCTTGCAACTACAGTATCTTCCTTGGAATCAGCAGTTTCAAGTGTACGTAGCTCCTTATCAAGCCATAATAGAAGAATTTCAGCACTAGAAAACGCAGATCCAACACCGCCACCACCAAGTACAAATAATTGTACCCAAAGAAACGTTTCTTGGGGAGCTTGTCGTGGTCTGCAACCTGCTATTCCGCATGGCACAACGGCAACAGTTAGAGATGTAGCTCAAGGTGATATTTGTACGAATCGTACACAAGATATTGGCTCAGCAACATATAGATGTAATAACGGTACGGTTACGCGCACAGGGCAAAACTGTGCCCGTAGAAATGTTTATATAGCGTCTCAGTGTGAAACAACAACACCGCCACCGCCACCGCCACCGCCAACTATGAGTAATTGTAGCGCAACAAACCTAACATGGAGCGCAAATGGACAAACATGTTCTGCTAGAGCCATTGCTACAAGTCATGGTAATGGACGCGCGTTGACTTATAACCAAGGAAATGTAACACCTGGGCAGTACAATATTACAGGTAGTGCAGAGTTTACATGTGTGGATGGAACCTTTAGAAGACAACGCGGATCTTGCACAAGAACAAGAAATGCATCTGCGCCAGATAATTGTGTAGCGGGTAATGTAACATGGAGAACAGGTACGCTGTCTTGTACAGATAGACTTGCAGCAACCAACCATAATAGAAACCGTTCTGCTTCGTTTGATAATAATAACTCTACGCCAGGACAGTTCCATAAAGTTGGTAATGCATCATTTAGATGTGTAGATGGCGAGTTTGTGAAACAGTCAGGTACTTGTACAAGAACAAGAAACCCAGAATCACGTAGAAACTGTAACGGTGGAACTAGAACATGGACAGTTGGTGGACAGACATGTACCGGTTCAATTGCCTCAATTCCACACGGGACAACGGGCACTTCTAGAGACCCTCGAGGTGGATGTAATAACCGTGACTTCAAGAGCGGCTCAGCGACTTGGATATGTAATGATGGTAGATTACAGCTGCAAAGCTCTAGCTGTATAGTTTACGGTAACTGGGGGAGTGACTGCCGATAACAGAGACGTATAAAAAAGCGGCGCAAGAGCGCCGCTTTTTACGTTTTTTATAAAGGATATTTTTTGAGGCGCGCCCCCTTAAATGAGAAATAATAAATATATGGCTCCTGCATGCCCCATGTCTTATATATGGCTACCGTAACGCGGTCTTGGGTGAGTCACAGCCATGCTATCGCCATTGTTTGTCCCCCAAAAGCAGTACTTGTACAAGTGGCACTTCCCACCGCCCATTGAACTTGGCTGGCTCAAACACCTGTCACTTACTGTGCTTGCTATCATATCGCTGTGAGATATACAACCTCTTGAATCTGCTTCAGGGTGTGCTGGCCAGTAAATACTCGGGGCACCGCTAATATTAATGCAGACTGTTCTCGTGTTTTCCTTATCTTCAACTCTTAGGTTCATACTGCCAGCAAAGCTGTTGAGTATGTTTCTAATAGATGTGAGTTGCCTACTCAGGGCCTCCATTTGAGCGCGTTTGAGCTTCAGAACCTGTAAATGCAATGAGGGGTGCTACTGTAAGGGGGACCGTAAAATGAAGTAAGATTTTTTATATTTCGTAATCTTAACTCTTTAGTTTTACCAATCGATGCTACGCCAGCTCTTTAAGAGCATCAATGAAAAAGAAAAAAGGCCTAGGGACATATCCTAGGCCTTTAATTTTGAGGCTTATTTACTCAGGTTCACCGTTATGGTCATGGGCTAGTGGATATTTACCATCTTTATCAGGCACTGAACCGTGTACGAGTACACCATTTGCATAGTAAGTATGGTCACCATCTAGCAGAAGGTTGTAGAGGCGGCGTTCGCGCTCTTCCTGAGGAAGAACCTTGATGCTTTCGACTTTAACCGTTTCCCCTTTTGCCATAATCAGCATGTCACCAACTTCTAGTTTACCAATTTTGCCAGCAAGTTGGTCAAAGGCTTCTTTCTCAGCCATTTCAGGGTTTACAGCCTTCCAGCCGCCCTCTGTCATGATTGGGTGGTTATCTGTGGTAAAGGCTTTGTCGCCGTTAATTTCAATCAGGCGCTGGTCTTTACCTTTCCAAAGAAGAGGGCGGTCAAGGGCAAGCACGGTGCGTGCTTCACCATCTGATCCCATGAGCTTATCGCCAATTTTAACGGTGTGAATGTCTCGCTCGCTACCATTAGCCATTGTTACGCGCGTCTCGGCCGTAAAGCAAGAACCACGGCAGGAAGGTTCATCAAAGAAATCACCATTAGCGCAGCTAATAGCAGATCTTGTTACTACGCCATCATTACAAGAAATAGTAATATTACCAGTCGCCTGATACCTTTGGGAGCAAACATTACCTTTTACACTGTCTCGTACAACAACAGAGGTGCCATGTGGTAATGGGCTATAACTACCATCGCAAGTCGCGCCACTTCTGCTCCATGTAATGCTTCAGCCGTTACAGTTAGAAGGTGGATCGACAGCTTCAGCTTCTGCCATAATATCTGTATGTCTTACACATCCGTTGCCGTTGGCTTCAGGGTGTCTTGGCCAGTAAATGCTAGGTGTGCCTCTATTAAAGCAGCGGGTATGATCATTTAGAGTACCTTCGATATTGCCAACACGTGTTGTTAGGCCTGCAACATCTCCTTGAAGAGTCGAGATATCACCGTTTATGGATGTAATATCTCCTTGAATAGATGTGATATCTGTTTCAACATTACTAATTCTGGTATTTGTAGCGCCTGCGTAACTATCAAGCATGGCACGAAGAGCTAAGATTTGTCTTGCCACGCCTTCTGATGCCTTAGAGTTCTGAGCTTCCACATTGAATGCGTTCAAAGAGACGGCTGTAATAGTTGCCATTGATGCAATAAGAAATTTATTGAATAAATTCATAACTCATACCCTAACTTAAATTATACCTAGCAATATTTTATGGAGTAGAGCGCAAGCCGTGAATTAATGAGAGAGTATCATTGCTTCTTAATATTCACAATAAGACTGTTTTCTGGTGCGTCTTTTTGCTCTTCTTCCAAAACAATGTTTGTTTTTAGTTTACCTTCTAAAATGTCACGCAGAACAATAAGACGTTCAATAGATGTATTACGATCTGTTGAGTTTGGTAGCGAAACCATAAAGTAGTCTGCTTTTTCTTTTTGAGCCGCTGTAAGCAGAGCGCGCAGTGGCTTTGCGTCATCTTGAGCCACCCAGTGATTGTTTTTTTGATATTGAAGCGTAAAGCTTTCAGCAAAAGAAACAAAAGGAGCCACAGCTAAAACGGTCAAAAGAGTGAGAGTTTTTTTCATAAGCTTGAGTGGCTCCTTATTATTATATGTTATTTTTCAGCGTTATAGCGCGTTTGGATTGAAATTTGATCCAAATACTTGACGCAGAAGAGGGCCGTTTGCTTTAACCTGTGCTTCTGCACGCTTTTTAACAATATACTGGAATTCAAGGTCTTGACGCAAGCTTGCAGATAATTGTTTCTGCATAGCTTCTACCTGAGAGCTTGTTGGGTTGGGTGTGTTTTTCTTTGCAATACGTACAAGCGCGTAGCCATTTGGTGTTGCAATTGGCGCTTGGTAGAACTCATTCGTATCTAAAGCAAACAAGTTGCTAAGGGCTGCAGCACCAATCCATTTAGGTGCGTTTTTCTGACTACGTGTGACACCGTACACACTATCAAGCGGTTTTGTGAGCTTCAGCTCGCGCTCTACCTGAGAGAAAGACTTACCTGCTTTAAGGTCTTTAAGTGCTGTGTTTGTGGTAAGAAGCAGCTTTTCTGTACGCCCTTCTTCTTGAAGTGTTTTGATGATATCAATTTGAGACTCAGCAAATGTCTTTGTGCGGCTCGGTGTTACACCTGTTACATGAACAACGCTAATAAGTGTGTCGTTTGTAATAGGGTCAGATACATCACCATTGCTAAGTTTAAAGATTTCAGTACGCACATCATCTGCAAGCGTTGTATCTTTTTCAGTTATATCTTTTACTGTTTCAATAGGAAGCTCAAGCGCAGATGCAATGCTTGCAACCGTTTGGCCTTCAAGAATCATGCTATCAATGTCGCCCAGGATACGGTCAAATTTTTCAGCAGCCATGTCTTCAGCCAGAACAGTTTGGATGTCTTCTCGTATATCTTGAAGAGCAGGGATGCTTGACTCTTTCACTTCTGTTACTTCAATAATATGATAGCCGAACGGGCTTTCTACAGGAGTAGAAACTGTACCAACTTCTAGCGTAAAGGCGCTATCTGCAAATTCGCTCACCATGTCGTCTTTTGCAAAGAAACCAAGGTCTCCGCCTTTTGACTTACTGATAGGGTCATTGCTGTGCTCGCTTGCAAGGGTAGCAAAATCAGCACCGTTTTTAAGCTCTTGGTATAGACGTTCTGCCTCTACCATATCACTTACAAGAATATGACGTGCTTTACGTGTTTCTTCTGTAGAGAATTCGCTACCATGTGTTTCGTAGTAAGCTTTAATGCTGTCTTCAGAAACTTCCATGCCTTCAGTTAGCATATCGTATGAAACAGAAAGAATATTAGCGCTACGTGTTTCAGGTACAATAAAGGCTGCTGTGTAACGCTCATAGTAGGCACGTTGCTCTGTTTCTGTCGGAACTGTCACATTTTTAATGTCAGCACGGTTTACGTGAAATACTTGAAGATCAAGGTTCTCAAGAGCTGTTTTAGCAAGCTGTGCCGCAGTTTGCTCAGAAACTGGAAGGCTTAGAAAAGCCCCGCCCATGATTGATTTTGTAAGATCTCTACGCATTTGGTTCTCAAATGCTTCTGTTGTGTAGCCTTGAGCGCGCACAAGGTTTTTATAAACTGTTGGGCTAAAGCTACCACTATCGTCATTAAAGGCACCAGAGTTAACAATGTTTGTTTGAACATGCTTGTTTGAAATACGCAGGCCAAGATCATTTGCGGCATTAAAAATAAGGTTATCTGTAATTATGTTTTCAAGAACTTGCATGTCAATGCCAGCAGCAGAGATAAGCTCAGGCTCAATGTTTCTGCCGTACTGCTTAGAAAGGGCTTGCACGCGGTCTCTAAATGCTTTGTCTACATCATAGATAGAAATACCTTCGCCGTTGACTTCAATAGCCGTTGCGTTGTTACGTCCTGTAAAGAAGTCGCTTGCACCCCAAGCAACAAAGCTGAGTGCCAAAATACTAAGGAACGCCTTAAAGAAGGTTGAATTTGAACTCTTGCGAATGGATTCTAGCATGAAATGTACCCTAAATTTTTTGTCTTGTTTCAGTAGCTTCTTGTTTTAAGCCGTGGCATGATGCCAACACTTAAGAAAAAATTCAATGGCAAACAGTTAAAAAGGTATAAAAACGTGCAAGATTTTATTAAACCTCTTCTCGCTGGGAATTGGAAAATGAACGGAAATGTTGGTTTCTGGAGACAATTAACCAGAGAAATTGCCCAAAGCACGTTGGATTTTGATACCGTTGATATGATGGTGGCTCCGCCATTTGTTGGGGTCAGTACAGTTTCAGAAGAAATTTCTAAGGCTATGGGTACAGGTCTTGCCCTTGGCGTTCAAAATATTCACCATGAAGAGAGTGGGGCTTATACAGGAGAAACCTCTCCCTCTCTGCTCAAAGATTTCAAAGTGTCTTATGCCATTGTTGGCCACAGCGAACGACGCGAAATGAACGGCGAGAGTAGTGTTGATGTGAGCACAAAGGCGTGCGCCTCTCTTGCTTTTGGAGTTACACCTATTGTATGCGTAGGCGAGCCACTTGATGTACAAGAGGCTGGCGATACCGAAAGTTTTATTTTACGTGAACTTGCGGAGAGTCTAAGAGGAGTATTTATTCGCCGTGCAGATCAGCTTGTTATTGCGTATGAACCTGTGTGGGCCATTGGTAGCGGTAAGGCTGCCACGCCTCATGATATTGCCCCTGTTTTGCTCTCTATTCGTCATTACCTTATCAGTAAATATGGCGACATTGGCTCTGGTGTGCGCATTTTATATGGCGGCTCTGTAAAGCCTGAAAACACTGAAGAACTTATGAAAGTACCTCACTTAAATGGCTTTCTTGTGGGCGGGGCGGCATTAAAAGCAGAAAGTTTTCTTGGCATCGCTGATAAAATGCGTTAAAAAACAAACCATAGATTTTTTTAAAGATATAAAAACCAAGCCAAACTACGGCTTTAATAAAGATTAAGGATGAACCCATGCTTTACGATATTCTAATGCTTGCACAAGTTATTATTGCTGCTTTTCTAGTGATTGTTATTTTATTGCAGCGTAGCGATGGTGGTATGGGCTCTCTTGGTGGAGAAGGCGGCGGCGCAGTAATGAGTGGCCAGTCTGTTGGCGATGTGATGACACGCGTTACAACATGGCTTGGTGTTGCTTTTATGGGTGTTTGCCTTGTGCTTGCAACGCAAAGCAGCGGACGCGGCGGAGAAAGCAGTGTGATTGATGCAATGCAGGCTGAAAAAGCAGTAGAAGAAAAAGCAGCGATGACACCATCTGTACCAGCAGAAGTAACAGATGTGATTGGTGATATGCTTGAAGGCGCTGAAGTCGCACCTGTTAATCCAGTAGAATAATTTTAAAAACGAGGGAAGGGCAATATTATGGCAACGCCTAAGCTCGTTGATTTTTACGAAAAGAAATATGAACAAGAAGCCAGTCAGGATTATATAATCCCAACTTTCGGCCTTGTTCCTAACCCTCATAATAGGTTTGAAGCCACCATTGATGCGATTCATGCGCATTTTAAGGGTGGTAAAATTCTTGAAGTTGGTGCCGGTAGCGGCATTGTTGCTTCTAGTCTTCTTAAAACAGGCCTTGAGTTTGAAAGCTACACGCTCTCTGATCTCTCTGCTCCGCGTATTGAAGCTGCAAAGCAAGCCATTGGCGATGATCGCTTTACAACGGCTGTTCTGGATGTAGAAGGGGACAATTGGCCTTTTAAAAATGGTGAAAAATTTGACTGCATCCTTGTTGTTGCGCTTATTGAACATTTAATTGACCCGATTAGCGCCATGAAACGCCTGAGAGAGCATTTAACTGAAGATGGCTTTATGTACATACTTACGCCCAATGTTGCCCGTTGGGTAAAGCGTATTCGCCTTATGGGAGGGTACTTCCCGGCAACGGCAAGCCGCGATGAAGGCCTTACCACATACGATGGCAAACCTGTAAGCCTACATGATGAAGGGCACATTCATTACTTTACATATCGCTCATTAGATAAACTACTGACTCAATATTGTGGCTTTGAGAACACAGTTAAAGCACCATACTTTGAGGGGACCCGTATAGGACCTAAAGGTTTTGAGTCATTTATGGCACGTCTATGGCCAGAGATGTTTGCAGAACTGGCTTTAGTCGCTTACAATAAGCCTAATGATAAAACACCTGAGACAGCTTAGTTTAACTCTAGGAGCGGCAGCTCTTCTTTCGGGCTGCTTTCTACTTCCTCAAGAAACAATTATGAGCCGTAACAGCTTTGGTAATTATAACCATGCGAGGGGCACTTTTGACCAGGTTGTGCTTGGCTATACAAGCCGCGATGATTTGAATATGTATGGCTTTGGCCCAAGAAGCGCGCCAAACATTCAAGTTTTAAACTATCTTCAAGTGGCAAATCGTATCAGCCCACTGTTAAACGGAAATTTACCTTTTGGCCTTCAGCAGTGCTTTAAGGCGCAGGATCACTGTAAAGCTTATGTGGTTAAAGTGAGCGATATTAGTAAAAAGCGTTACGGTAACGTTGTAACAGATCTTACAACATTCCAACGTAAAACCCGCACAACAGGGTGGAAAATGGAAGCCATGTTTGTATTGGTTGGTGATATTGTTGTGTATAAAAGTTGGGATGGAACGCCAGAAGTTGAAGAGTACCGTAAACGCCTAAACCCACTTGGTCCTTTCCAGGAGTTCAGCGGGTTTATCGGATAAATCTCTGTTATTTTTTATGGGCCAAGCAGCTCTCCAATGTTTTGCATCGGTCCAAGCGGAATCACTTTCTTCTCATAAGCTTTAATGGATGGTGTGCCGCTCCAGCTTTTGTAAACAACAACATCGTCTACAAAAAGTAGCGTACTGGAAACTTTCCAGCCACTGACCTCCGTGTTTCGTCTAAAGGATAGAAAATCAACAACCACATTACCGTAGCGATCTCTTTGAATATCGCTGACATCCACAACATAGCCCACACATTCTAGCTCTGCTTTCATACATTTTTGTACGCCATCAGGCAGTTTGTTTTGGAATAGAGGGCTCATTCGGTTAATGACATCTACGTAGTTTAAAATCTCTACATTAGGGAGCTTATCAAGGTCTACACCCACTTCTAGTAGGTCTTTCTTCTTTGTTTTTCCAGTTTCAATCAGGTCATAAGCCGACTTTGCAGCTTCATAACTTTCCCAAATGCTATCTGTATGTGTACTTTGTTGTGGCAAAACGCCCCTACAGCCTGCAATAGATAGGCTTAACATAATACACAGTGATGCTTGCGCAAAAAACTTGCTCGGCATAAACTTCTCCCTCGTTGTTCTTAATATCTTATGGGTGTTTACAAAAATAACAACGGACACCTTAAGTTGGCACAAAGCTTGTATGTACAGGGCTATGATGGATATGAAAATAAAAAGAATAATCATATTAAGCGCTGTTTTAACAGCGGTTTTCTTGAATTATGATGCTGCTTACGCTCAATCTTTTCCTGATAGTGCCCGCTCTGAAAGTGTAATAAAAGGCCTTAAGCCTCTTAAAACGCCTGACGCAGAATTAAAATCTAGCACTTTACCTGATAAACCTGCACCAGATGCGCCAGAACCGCAAGTAGAGGAAGAAGACTTAGGTGTTGAACTTGGAATTGCTAAAATCCAAAAAGCCGTACCCTCTGAACCTGAGTTTGAGGTGAAATCTATCCTTGTAAAAGGCAGTACTGTGTATAAGGACGCAGATTTTTCAGCGTTTATTAAACCCCATGAAGGCAGCTGGCTGACTTTAACAAAGGTAAAAGCCCTTGCTGAAACGCTTACAAGGCTTTATCAATCTGATGGTTATATTCTTTCACGTGTTGTTGTTCCTGCCCAAGAGGTTACTGGTGGTCACTTAGTGCTTCAA
>JAPKEQ010000094.1 GCA_028821995.1 Alphaproteobacteria bacterium | reverse complement strand
TTAACATATGTTTGTACATTCTTTTTGTTTTGTCACGGTACCTGTCCAGTATACTTATTTATGCACCTTCGCAGGAATCATTTTTTTTACCTTGCTGTCAGCGCTTTCAAGTGGGTGGCTTTGATTGTGCAAATTTCTGAGGTAATCAAGGTCTGCTGAGAGGTATTTTTGTGTAGTTGCCAAGTTGCTATGTCCAAGAAGTTCCTGCACTTCTCTTATGTTTGCCCCGTTTTGGAGGAGGTGGGTCGCAAAGCTATGGCGCATGGTGTGCGGCGTTAATTCTTCATGGATGCCATTTCTTATGCAAGTTTCTTTAAATATTTTTTGGATGCGCCTTGTTGTAAGTGCGTCTGAATTTCCTTCTTTTGCAGGAAAGAGAGGAGATGTACTCTGCGTGTGCGGTGTCTGGTTTTTCCAGCTGCTTAATATATTTTCAATTTTAGGCAACAGGGGGATATGGCGCTCTTTACCGCCTTTACCATCTTTGACAAGAATGGTGTTACTTTGTACGTCCTTCCATGTTAGGGCTTGAAGTTCGCTTACACGGAGCCCTGTACCGTATAGGAGGGCAACAATAGTTATGTTGCGGCTATCGCGCCAGCTATCTTTATGGGCATGCTCTTTAATGCCCTGAATAAAATTTTCTAGTGTACTGAGAGAAGCTGCATGGAGCTGTGTATCTGGCGCTTTAATGTTTTTGAATGTGCGAATTTTAGGGTTATCAAAATCGTGCTCACTTTTGAGCCAAGAGTAATAACCTCTGAGTGCGCTGAGTTTTCGGTTAAGTGTTGAGGGTGTGAGGTTTTCTTCTGTGCGTTTTGTTGTTACCCAGCTTTCCAGGTCGGAAGCATCGAACGTATCATAGGTAAAATCGCCCTGAAAAATATCTTCAAGATCTCTTTTGTATGCCTCTAACGTGTGCGCACTAAAACGCTTCACCATTTTAAGATGGCGAATGTACTGGGCTATAAGGGGCATTGTTTGTTTCCCATTTTTTCAGATCATTCTTATTTAGCCTAGGCAGACTATTTAAGAGAGCGTTACTTATTTAGCGGGCAAGCACTTCAGCAAGGCGGTAACCAATAAACTGAGACAGGAACTGTAAAAGCTCTGTGCCCTGGCCTTCATGGAAGCGTTCTTTATCAGTGCTACCAATTGCAATCACTGCAAGGGGTTGTTCTTCGAGGGAGTGTAGAATCATGAGGGCGTCGCTTTGCATGGCTTGGGCTTTGGTGCCATGAAGAAGTTCTGTGCCGCCTTCTTGTAAGGTTCTTAGTATAATACTATGATATTCTTCACCTTTCAAGATGTTTACATCTTCAAGAGAAATTTGCTTTTCCTCAGGCCCCACAGAAATGAACTTTACGCTATCTACATCCATGGTGCTAATATGCGCTGTTACAGTGCGGTCAATGCAATCAATTGTTGTACATCTCATCAGGTTTAAAATGAGTGTGTGAATATCTTCAAAACTTTTTTGGTTGTCGAGGGATGCCTGAATCATCATAGATGCGCGGCGTTTATATGAGCCGAGCTGATCTTGAAGTTTGCGCAGTTGAACATCCTGCATAGAGACAACGTTAGAGCCAAGGTCCATGCTTGCGTTTGGAATAATATCCTCAAGAATTGGTTTGTTCTCTTGGAAGAAGCTTGGGTTTTTACGCAAGTATTCAATTACATCATCAGCGCCAGTGGGCTTAACTGTAATTGTTTCCATCTGTTTGGTGGCAGGTGTGTTTTGCATAGGTTGTCCATTATTTTTATTTTTTTTGCATAAGGGGGTTAACAAACGTCCTCATCTTCCCCATAACTAAATATAGTTACGGAACGAATTTTATTATTTAGAGTTCATCCGCGAGCTTCCCTCTTATGACTTGCCCGGGGTGTTTACATCTCGGGCGTTTTTTTGACCTTTGGGCGCTGTCAAAATCTGTGCAATGTTCCCCGTATTTGTTATTCTCTCACAATGGATCTATTCTCGACAACCACTGACATGCAACAAGAAGCAGAAGCTGTTGCAAAAATAATACGTGTTGTGGTGCCTCAAAGGCTGTTTAAGGTTTTGGATTATAAGGTTTATTCTCTCTGTGTGCCTGAGAAATATTCATGGGCAGATGTGCCTCTTGGTATGAAAAGCACAAAAAAAGTATCTGCTCTTATTGTGGATGTGGACCCTGATGACGCTTATACCAAGGTGAAAGAAGCCACTTTAAGGGAGGATGTACCAGCCCTTAACAGTCATATGGCAGAGTTTTTGCTTTGGGCTGCCTCCTATACGCTTGCGCCTGCGGGAGATGTGCTACGCTCCATTCTTGTGAAAGCGTCTATTCCAAGCAGGCCATCTCCGGAGCAGGTTTTATCTCTTACAGGTAAAATGCCAGAAAGACTGACACCTAAGAGAGAGGCTGTTTTAAAAAGTTTGGATACAAGAGCGCTTTCTATGCAGAGCTTGCTTGAAATTTCTGGCGCTGGCCGCGGTGTGGTGAAAGCTCTTATAGAGCAAGGAAGCCTTGCTTATATTGATAAGGTGGACATGCCTTATGTATTTTCAAAGCATGCTGATATTCAATTGAATGAAGACCAAGCAAAAGCAGCTGAGTCTATTTATGCTGCTGCAAATAAAAAAGAATTTCAGCCTTTTTTGCTAGATGGCGTTACTGGTAGCGGAAAAACTGAAGTTTACTTTGATGTATTAGAGAAGCTCCTCGAATCAAGGAGCGGACAAGTGCTTTTACTTTTGCCAGAAATTGCACTTACGCCCCAATGGCTCAGCCGTTTTGAGGCTCGTTTTGGTTTTGTGCCTGCCGTTTGGCATAGTAGTGAGTCAGAAGGTTCAAAAAGCAAAACATGGTGGGATGTGCTGACAGGCAAAGCTCGCGTTGTTGTTGGGGCGCGCTCAGCCCTGTTTCTTCCTTATCAAGATTTAGATCTAATTGTGGTCGATGAGGAGCATGATAGTGCTTACAAACAGGAGGACATGTTCCGTTATCATGGCCGAGATATGTCTGTGGTGCTTGCTAAAAAAATGTCATGCCCTGTTGTGCTCGCTAGTGCAACGCCATCTATGGAAAGTTGGTATAATGCAGAGCAGGGGCGCTATATAACACTGCCGCTTAAAAGCCGGTACGGTGCTGCAACGCTGCCGGATGTAGAGCTTATTGATGTGGCAGCCTCTCCACCAAAGGGGCCGCGTCATTATATTTCTGAAAGGCTTGTGGACGCTCTTGGTGAAACCTTGCAGCAGGGCAAGCAATCTATTATTTATCTCAATCGTCGCGGCCATGCGCCTATGTGTCTTTGTCGGGATTGCGGCGTAAAAACAGAATGTCCAAGTTGCTCAACAACGCTCACTGTTCATGGTGGGCATTTGAGATGTCATCACTGCTCTTACACAATGTCTTACCCTAACAGGTGTGGAAAGTGTGGCTCTGAGCGTGTGCTGCCTTATGGTCCTGGCACAAGGCAGCTGATGGAAGAGCTTGAAGAATATTTCCCCAATGCACGTATTGCTGTGGCAGATAGCGATGAACTAACCACAGTGCGTAAAATGGCTGAGTTGATTGAGCGTATGAGAGCTGGGGAGATTGATATCCTTGTAGGTACCCAAATGGTTGCAAAGGGGCATGATTTTCCTGATGTAACTCTTGTGGGTGTGGTAGATACCATGCTGGGTAATACGCAAGGCGATTTTAGAGCGACTGAAAAAGCCTTTCAGCTTCTCTATCAGGTGTCAGGCAGGGCAGGGCGAGGAAAAGATAAGGGGCGTGTACTTATTCAGACCTTGGATAAAAACTCTCAAGCACTTAAAGCGCTTGTGACTGGCGATAGGGATGCTTTTTATAAGTCAGAAATTAAGCACCGCAAGCAATGGAATGACCCGCCTTTTTCAAGGTTAACAGCTCTCTTCTTTAGTGGTGCCTTTGAAGGTGAGGTGCAGTATCAGGCGCGCATCATTGCAGAAAAAATGCAGAAAACAGCGCCTGAGGGCTATGCTGTTCTAGGGCCTTCTCCTATGGGGCTTGTACGTATTAAAAATCGCTTTAGGTATATGATTCTTATTAAATCCCCTACACCTTCCCATGAGTTTGTTCAAAAAACGCTGCTGACATGCAAACTTCCAAGTGCTGTACGCTTGGATATTGATGTAGACCCGTTATCTTTACTGTGATTTTGCTCCTTAAAGTTTGTTTATCAAACAAATTTTCCGCAAATTAAATCTTGAAAGTTCTGTAATTTTTGCATATTTCACGCTTACGGCGCTTATATGTGCTCAGCACTTTCGCCAAAAGCTCGTAAGCTTTTGGCTCGCACATTTGTGCTCGCTTAAGTATATGGGACATCCCTCTTTATAGAAGGCTTAAGCCCCTGTTTATTGTGGGGATGTGTTGTTTATGCCATAGTTAATTTGTTAATTTGGCACAGTCAGTGCATTGTATACCTTATGGGCTTGCGAACTGGTGTTTAAACATTTAAACTAATACCTAATATTGAGGGAGAATTAAATATGTTACATCGTGTCAAAGGTCTATTCTGGTCCCAATCAGGAAAACTTACTATGGCAAAAGAAGAGCTTATTCTTGTAACGGGGATGGTATCAAGTGTTGCTGCGTTTATTGGCGTAAGCGTTTCTTGGGATACTCTATTCGGTTCACCAGCGCAGCTTGTGGATGATCTTATTAAAATTGAAATGGCAAATAGCGAATTTTATGAGCGCCACCGCATGTGGCCGCATCAGACAACAAATGGCAATGAGTATAAAAATACCTCTGCCCTTGTTACGCCGTTTGCAATGCGCCCTCCATATTCAAACCTTCAGTCTTTTAAAAACCTTCTACCAGAATTTGATGTACAGAGTAAAACATACCGCGTAAAGCATGGTTACGGACATGGCGGCCTTATTGGCATGACAGAAGTCAGCCGTGCAGATGGTGATTATATTCAAATTAAACTTGATAATGTCCCACTTCGTGAAGCAGATGAAGTTGATCTTCGTATTGATGGTGAGCGTAGTGCAAGTGCAGGTCGTGTGACTCTAGAATATAACCTAGAAGCTAAAACAGCGACAGTTTACTACCTTGCAAACCAAATCTAAGTTTTAGATTATATTTAAGAGCGCGCCAGACGGTGCGCTTTTATTTTGCCGCCGTTTCTTAAAACATCCTCTCTTATGGCTTTATCATAAGTATTGATTCTATAGTATTGAGTCTCACCTGTATGGGCAGGAGACAATTCAACAATGCAAGCTTTTGCTGCTTTTGGGGCTGATGAGAAGACTTCTGTAACAGCTTGAAGGCCAAGAGAGGTCAATAGGCTCTCTAATGCTCTAAAACTCTTTATAGAGAGGAAAAGGGCGACTGTTCCATGAGGCGTGCAAGATTCGTAGCACTCATGGACCCATGCAATGAGTTCTTCTTTTGATATGCCGTGAAATTCCTGCTTTGTTTGGCTTTCAAAACCTTGCTCTAAAAGGTGGAATGGTGGGTTGCTTACAACATAATCATAAAGAGATTTAAAGTTATGTGACGGCCATGTTTCTTGAAGGATATTCACATTTTGGCATTTGTTTAACTCTGTAGCAGTTTGGAGGCTCCCTATAAGTTCTTTATTTTTTTCCAGGAGAGTGACAGGTGCTTGATG